>CAZIEL010000034.1:0-8673 GCA_964538165.1 uncultured archaeon
CTTACCCTTTAAAATTAAACTCAAACTCTTCCAAATTGCAAAAAAACCGCCATTTACGCAGTTTTATATTCTTTACCGTTTTACATATTGTCATGAAAACAACATTAAACACATACTTTGATTCAGCTAAGAGAAATTGTATGCTTTGCCACACTTATAGAAACTTTAGACCAAGTGATGACCAAAAAGAAATGGCTCTTACCTCAACGAGAAAAGCTTATGATGCACTAAAAATAGCTTTTGAAGAACTAAGAGCTGAAGATATTAGCGTTGATAAACTAGAAAAAGTTAGAGCCGCAAAAGTTCTTTGTCTTGATTCAATTGATTCTTGCAACACTTGCGATAAACAAAGACCAAGAATCAAAGAAATTCTAATGGACATTAAATAGTTTCACTTTTTCTAACCCTAACTTTATTAATCTCTAAATCCATTCTACTAAAGTGAATTTATGTTAATTGCAGGAATTGATGAGGCGGGAAGAGGCCCTTGCTTTGGCCCAATGACAATTGGAATAAGTGTAATGGAAAAAGAGAAAGAAAAAGAATTAAAGAATCTCGGAGTAAAAGATTCAAAAGAAATTTTGCCAAACAAGCGAAAAAATCTAATTGATGTTATCAAAAACCATATTGTTGAGCATAAAGTCATAATAATTGAACCAATTGAAATTAATGACTTAATGGCACAACACTCCTTAAACGAAATTGAAGCAATGAAGATTGCTGATCTAATTAATGAATTAAAGCAAAAACCAGAAATTATTTATATTGATTCTCCAGATGCAATAAAAGGAGCATTTGAAAAAAGAATTAGAAAATACTTAAACAAAAAGTTTGAGAAAACAAAAATAGTTGCTGAAAATAAAGCGGATTCTAATTATGTTGTTGTTGGTGCTGCAAGTATTCTTGCAAAAGTTAAAAGAGATGAAGAAATTGAAGCACTTTGTGAAAAATATGGTGATTTTGGAAGCGGATACCCATCAGATCCAAAAACCAAAAAGTATTTGGAAGAATATGTACAAAAACACAAAAAACTCCCTCCATTTTCAAGAATCTTTTGGAGCACTTGTACTAAAGCACTTGAACAAATTGGAAGTACACAACAAAAGTTGTTTTAGAAATAAGATTTAATAATTAAACTCTGATTTTGGCATTACTAAGGGCGGATTTTTTATTGCATCCATAGTTGAATCAAACCACAAAGATAAATATTTGTCAAATCGTCTTCTCTCTGAAACAGAATAATCTTTAGTTGAAGCAAAGTCCAACAACTTTTTTCTTGCATTCTGGGTTATTTGTATAAGTGTTGATTTATCCTTTAAATTATGCAAATAATCCGGACCAATAATTCTTGTATCTAAAAAAACTGGTAGCTTGGGGTTTGCATAAGAAACATTAAGTGGATTATCATGTATTCCTGAGCTTACTCCAGCCCGATCCATTTCTGAAGAAATTTCAAGCGCTCTTGCACCATACTTTCTTTGTGCATCAACACAAGCCCTATGCAAAATTCCTCCTCTCCTATAACCCTTTAGTTGATGTTTTGACAAAAAACGTTGGTATGCAGCAAGTTCACGATGAACAGGAACTTCATCAACATGAATCTCTGTTAATCCTCTCACAAACCCCGGAACAAATCTCACTTTTTTTGGATTTAAAGTGGAATCGGGAAATAAAAAATGGGTTAATTTTAATTCAAAAAATAACATCTTTGCTTCGTTTGAATTACTTTTACAAATAACTTTCACAACATTGCCCCTATTAATTAGCAATCTGTTGGGATAATTTGATTCAACTTTTCTAAAAACTTTTGCATAAGCTCCGCGAGCAAACCATTTTCCTTTTTTAAACCAACGATGAGTTTTCCAAGAGTCCACTAAACGAGTTACCACTCTTTTCAATAAACCACCAATTCATTAATTCACTCTTGCTCTTTCATTACTTCATTAACACTCTCGCCCATTTGGGATTTTGCATCCTTTGCAGTAGGAACAACAGGAGTATGTGGTTCGTTTGAAATTCCTTGATTAGATTCTGCTTTCTTTTTTGCTTTCCCAAAGTCTTTTCCAAAATACTCAATGAATTTAGTAGTTGTAGTTAGAACAAAAGTTCTTCCTTTTGGTTCTTTTTTAATAAAACCCTCATCAAGCAATAATTTAAGGTGATCATAAGCTTTGTTATTTCTATATTTTACTACAACAGATTGATTTACTGGTTGTTTGTAAGCAATAAATGCTAAAGTTTTCATTACTCCTCTTGAGAACATGGAATTTTGAGCAAAGTGCTGAACATGATCCTCATAATCCTCTTTAACCCTCATCTGATACCCAACAGGAAGTTCAACAACTTCAAGCGCACTCTTTCTAGAATTATAAAAATTCATTAATTCAGTCATCATGGTTTTTGTTTCAAGTCTGGATTGTGTTTGAGCAATCGCATTAAGCTCATCAATAGTCAAAGGTTTTGGACTCATAAAAAGAGCAGCTTCCATAATTTTTTCTTTTTCAAGTCTATCCATAACAAATCCAACTCAAAATCAATTTGATCTGAATGTAGAAGAGGTTTAAAGTATTTAAAACTAGCCTCTTAATCGCAAAAAAGTGGTTTTATTAAAAGAAAAAGACTCTATTATTGTATGGATACTAAAAAAATTACTTTTGGACCCGCCACAGAAACAGAAAGATACGAGCTTGAATTAAATTGTGGTTATCCAGTTAAGGAAGAAACAGTTTTTGTTGCAAGAATTGGAAATAAACCAATCGGGTTTGCGTGGATTGGAAAAGGGGTATTTAGAAAAATAGTAATGGCAAAAGAGTTTAGGGGAGAAGGAAATGCACAAAAGTTATTACAAGAAGCGATGAAGTTTTATTTTAAAAAACACAAAAATGTAAAACTTGCAAGAGTTAAAGTTGTTCATGAAGGATTAGTGAATGGAAAAAAAAGAGAAGGGTCTCTTGAGAGATGGGTGATGCTTCAAGGGGCAATGAAATTAAGAACAAGAGATGGAACCCACGCTTTTGTTAGACCACAAAGAGGAGAATCACTAATCGAAGCAAGAAAAAGATATTTAACAAAAGCCCAAAATATACCAGCCAGAAAATTAAGAAGGAAGTAACTTCTCCTAAATTAGATATTTGAATTAATTATTCAATTATTAAAGCAGGTTTTGAAGGGAAAGCATTCTTTGCTTTAGCTTCGGTGCTTTTCTCAGCTTGAATTACTTCAATTACGCCAAATTCTTTCTCTAGTTCAGACTTTGCTTCAAGTAAAACACTTTCTTCATCAAATTCTTTAAGAGTAGAGATCTCAGCAAGTCTATTCAATGCAGTTTTCAAGAAAGGTTGAATTTCAGCTCCATGAGACTTCATTTCAGGTTCACTCATAAGAGCTTTCATTGCTAAAGAGAAATCAGGTTTACTTTGACAAGCATCACTAACAATCTTTAGTGCTTTCCACTTCCATTTTGGAGCAACAAATAATCTAACTTTTGTAATCTTGTCAATCTTTGCAAGTTCTTTAACTTTTAATATATCTGTTCTTACAGTTGCAACAATTTCTTCAATTCTTTCTAAATGATCATCAATCTTTGATTCATCGTAACTCGCCCATGATTCTAAACTGATTAATGAATCCTTAATCTTTAAATGCCAAAGTTCTTCAGTGATATGTGGGCAAATAGGATGGAACATCTTTAGAATATTCTCAAGATCTATTTGAGAAATCTCTTTCTCCATCGCAACTGAATCAAATAAAGCTCTTAGTTTAATTATTGCAAAATTATACTTGAAAGAATCAATATCCAAAGTTACTTCTTTCACAGTTCGATTTACTTTACTTTGAATTAATTTACTTGAAGTGCCAACTTTAATTCCAGAAAGAACAGAATATAATCTTTGCATGAATTTGTGCGCGGATTCCATTCCCCTATCTGACCAAACTGAATCAGAATTTGGTGCTGAAAGAGACATTAAATTAAAGCGCAGTGAATCCGCTGAAAACTTTTCAATAACATCAAGAGGATTAACTACATTTCCTAGTGACTTTGACATTTTGTTTCCATCTGCACCGTGAAGCATTCCTTGATTAAATAATTTTGTAAAAGGTTCATCATAACCAGAAACATACCCCATGTCCCTAAGTGCTTTTGCAAAAAATCTAGCATAAATTAAGTGCATACAAGCATGCTCTGCTCCACCAATATACTGATCAACCGGCATCCAGTAATCCGCTTTTGATTTCTCAAAAGGTTTTATTGAATTGTGATTATCCGAGTACCGCAAATAGTACCAACTTGAATCAAAGAAAGTATCCATTGTATCTGTTTCTCTTCTTGCAGAGGCACCACACTTTGGACACTTACAATTTACAAAATCTTTATTTGTTGCAAGAGGATTTCCTTCCCCAAACTTTACATCAAAAGGAAGTTCTATAGGCAAATCTTTTTCAGAAAGTGGAACAACTCCACAAGTACTACAATAAACCATTGGAATTGGAGTTCCCCAATATCTTTGTCTTGAAACAAGCCAATCTCTTAACTTAAAATTAACAGTTTTCTTTCCCAAACCTTTCTTTTCCAAATGGGCTGTAATCTTTTCAATTGCTTCAATATTATTTAATCCATTAAATTCACCTGAATTAATTAAAACACCATCATCAGTATACGCTGCGCCCCCTTTTAAGAAAGCATTCCACACAATACTAATATTATCTAAATTCAAAAATGCTCCAACTTTATTTTTTTCAACCCAAAGTCCTTCATGATTTACAATTTCTTCTTCTTTTGGTTTAACAAATTTATTGGAAGCAAGTTCTACTAAAAAAGTTTGATATCGTGCATGACGATTTATGTCCTTGTGTCTTGCAAAAAAAGTTGCAAAAGTATCAAAGTTAAGGTTTTTTACTGATTTAATATCTTGATAACCAGTTTCTTCCATTACTTCTCTCTTAATGGCTTCTTCTGCAGTTTCTTTACCTTCAATCCCACCAATTACAACACTCTTCCAGCCAAATTTTTTCCAATCCAAACAATAATACTTGTCTTCCTTCCAATGCTTCACAATTCCAAACACTGACTCCCTGTCAATTATTGGTTTATCATTTCGTATTGCGTCAGGACCGGTTGTTTTTACTGAACTTGGAGCAATTACTTGCTTCATTGGAATTTTATACTTTACCGCAAATTCATAATCTCTTTGATCATGTGTAGGAACGGCCATTACCATTCCACTACCATAATCTGCAACAACAAAATTCCCCGCATAAACCGGAACTTTTTCGTTAGTCATTGGGTTTAATGCATAAGCCCCAGTGAAAACTCCTTCCTTATCCATGTTTTCAAGTTCTTTCTCTGAAACAGATTTTAATTTCTTTAAGAACTCATCAACTGCACTTTTTTGTTCCTTAGTAACAAGCCCAAATAACTTTGGATGCTGAGCACTTACAACAACAAAAGTTACTCCAAAAATTGTATCTGGTCTTGTAGTAAAAATTGGCCACTTTTCTCCATTAATATCAAACATTATTTCTGTCCCGTAACTTTTTCCAATCCAATTCTTTTGCATTGCTTTAATTCTCTCAGGCCACTCGAGTTTGTCAACCATTTCCAAAATCTCTTCAGCATAATCAGTAGTTTTTATGAACCATTGTTCAAGTTGTTTCATTTCAACTTCAGTATCCTCATGTCTCCAACATTTTCCCGAATGAACTTGTTCATTAGCAAGAACAGTATTACATTTAGAACACCAATTAACCGCGGATTTTTTTCTATACACTAATCCTTTTTCAAAAAACTTTAAGAAAAAGAATTGATTCCATTTATAATATTCTGGATCACAAGTTTTCACTAACTTTGACCAATCATAACTCAATCCAAGAGCTTTTTGTTGTTTTATAAAATTAGTAATAGAATTTTGAGTATACGTTTTTGGGTGCTCTCCGGCTTTAATTGCAGCATTCTCTGCTGGAAGACCCAAAGCATCATAACCCATTGGATAAAGAACATTAAAACCATTCATTCGTTTAAATCTTGAATAAATATCCCCAATAGTATAATTTAGAGCATGCCCCATATGAAGACCTGCTCCACTAGGGTAAGGAAACATTTCAAGCACATAATATTTTGGTTTATCTTTTGAGTCAGAAACCAAAAACGCATTAGTTTCTTCCCAAATCTTTTGCCACTTTTTCTCAATATCAAGAAACTTGACAAGTTCACTAGATTGTTCTTCAACCATAAAAGAAACAAATTAGCAAGTATTTTTAAGGTTTTTTTGGGAAATTTTTGCGGAAGAAACCATTAAATAGCACGGTTTTGTTATTTTTAGCATGGATGAAAGACTCTATGGAATAGGACAAATGAGTGCCTTATTCATATCAATCCTAGTTAGTTTATATTTTTTGTCCCAAACAGGAATAAGCACTAACTCATTTATGACTATAAATTCATTTCCCCTATTTGAAAAAATGCTCAGCCTAAATTTTTTTATGTTCGTTTTACTTACTGCAATAAGCATAGCATTAGTACTTGTAATCGGAAAAAAATATCCCTTCAAATACTCCCTAATATTTAGTCTCTCTGGGTATGGAATAGGAACAATACTTGGAATAGTAATTTTTAAGATTCCTGCATTTTTTTTACTTGTAATAGTTGGGGCAATTTCAATCCCAATTGGAATACGGTTTTTAAATGAAAGAGAAAAAGAGGTTAAATACCTTAAAGAAGAAAGATCAGGCGCTTCTGCAGCAGGAAGAATATTGATAATAATAACTGCGGGTTTTTTTTTAATGCTAGTATTTTATGGAGCAACTAATCAAGAACAACTAAAAAATGATTTTGTTCCAGAATTCTTAAAAATGAGTGTTGGAGATGGAGTGACCCTTGATGATTATTTCCAAATGCAATTAGTATCCACAATAATGACTTCTGAAAGTCAATTAGTGGATTCTATATATTCATCCGCTGAAATGAAGAACCTTAAAATAAAAAACGATCCGGATGCAATTGCACTCTCAAAAAAGCTTTTGGACATAAATAAATCGCTTGGAAGCGAAGAAACAAAAGAAGCAGCCCTTGTTCAAATTAAAGATAAAAAAATTGATTTTGGACAAGAAATCATATCCCAATTACCGATGATTTCTACCATGTCAACTTATGCCTGGATTATTTATGCAATAAGTGGATTACTTACTTTCTCAATAATAGCAAGCGTAATTGTAAAAAATATCGCAGCAGTAATTTATACAATAATAATGAGTGCATTTCCAATTGTTCACACTCTTGGGGTCAAAACCGAAGAAAACAAGAAACAATAAAAATACTAAAAACAGGATATATTAGTTATTAATTGGGATAATATGGATCAAAAAATAGTGCTCGATGAAAAAAGCTTCAAAGCCTTATCCGCGGATTCGCGAGTAAGCATACTAAAAAGTCTTGGCGAAAGAAGGAGAACACTTAGTGAATTAAGTCAAAAATTAAGTTTGGGCAATTCTACAATAAAAGAACACTGCGACATTCTTGTTCAAGCCGAGCTAATTAAACAAATTGATGAAGGAAGAAAATGGAAATACTATGAACTCACTCAAAAAGGAAAACAAATAATATTACCTACTCTATTTGATGAAGTTAAAGTACTAATTATTTTGTGTTTTTCAACAATAATTGTTGGTGGATTTGTATTTATGATGCTAAACACTCTAACAGGAACTGCATCAATTAATTCTACACAAGCAAGAGACCTTACAACTCAAGATTCACTAAATCAACCAATGCTAAAAGCAACTGGTGCAGAGGAAACTGCTAGTATAGCTCAACCTGCTCCGCAAACAATTCAACCTTGTACAACATCAGGAATACCTTTTGAAATATTTGAGATTGGGGCAATTGCTGCATTAATAATTGGGATAATAATTGGTTGGAGATTTACTAGAACTAGGTAAAAAAAGTTATTCCAATGACCCCTAATTAAAAGACAAACTAACTCAATTAAAACAATTATTTGAACAACATATACAACAAAATTAAAATAATTCCAAGTACTTCCAAAGCAATTAACACCATTGCCGCTCCACCAATTAATTCAATTAATCCCCCCGATGCACCAGGAGAGGATTCTTTTACAATCAAAGTAGGTCTTTTTTTAATTTCTTCAACTTCGCGCCCATCAAATCTATCTTCGTTTGATTCATTAGCAACATCTTCTAAGTCCTTTGATGTTTCTTCAACCACTTCAACTTTTTTAACTTTCTTTTCAACAACCTCTTTTTTCTCTTCAACAACTTTTACAACAGGCGGATTACGCGCATCTTCAATTTGTTTAAGCTCATTAGAAATAATTTGTTCTACTTTTTCAATCTCATCAGGATAAATAAAAATACACGCGACACTATTTTTTTCATAAACTCCCTTTTTTTCAAGATAACGACTTCGCTCTCTCTCAATCAAAATTTTTGTATTCCAAGTACTAAAATATTCAATGTAAACATTTTTTGCAGGCAAATAAAAATCGGCTTTTCTATATTTTTTTTTATCATTAGAGAGCCCTGCGATCTTTTGTTTTCGTTTAAATTCCAATCCAAGATTATTTAGTGCAATAATTAATTTATCTTCGCCAGGACTTGATTTTTTAACCATACAAAAAATACTATCTTGCCCCTTAAATAACTTTTGGTTAAAAC
>CAZIEL010000035.1:0-6828 GCA_964538165.1 uncultured archaeon
TTCTTGTTTAGAGTATTTTTGACTTAAAATTTGCTAAAAGATAGTATTTTTTCAAGAAGGTAAGTATTATTAACAATAAATTGTTACTTTTATTAAAGGGAAATTAAATGGGATTTATTCTGGTCTTGAGGATAAGTGGTACACTGTCCTTGAGAAAATAGACAAGATAATTCCAGTACTTGGAATAGTTGATAGAGTGGATAGTTTTGTTCCAAGTTTCGCTGTGTTCCTATTACTATTATTATTAGTACTATCAGGATTAGTTTTTTTGATTCTCTTTGGTGCAGGGCCAATTTATTCTTATGAATTATTAGTTTCTGATTCTCAAGGAAACCCAATAGATGGTGCAAAGATTTCTTTTCAATCTGATTGTGATGGGGCAAGTGAAGGAGAGGTAGTTACTGGCAAAGACGGAAGGGCCTTTTTTGAAAGTTGTTTTCAAAATGCAAATATTGTTGTTTCAAAAGCAAAATTTATTTCAAACAGCAACAACATTACTTCTGATGGGGCAGTAAAAAATATTTCTCTTTCTTTAGTTCCGGTTCCTCCAAAAACTGTTAATGTAATTGTGACTGATTCGTTAGGAGTTCTACTTGCCAAAGCAAGTCTTTCGCTAATTTGTATGAAAGGAAATGACCTAAATACAATTGAAATTGGTGTAAATAATCAACCCGAGGGGGGATTTGATTTTAATTCTCCCTCTTCTTGTACGACAATTCAATTAAAAGCAACTGCTCAAGGATATTCTGAAAAAATAATTAGATTGGATGCTTCTGATAGCAAAGAAACAATAAAACTTGAAAAAGTAGTTTTGAAAGGAACTGTGATATTCTCTGCCGATTCTCCAGTAGGAGTACAAAGAGCAGAAATTACATTAACAAATTCTAAAGGTCAATCTCAAAAAGTAATAACTTCTATTGAAGGATACTTCACAAAAGAACTTGAAGCTGATGATTACACTTTTACTGCAGTTGCAAGAGGAGCTATTGAAACAGGTTCTTTTTCATTAAATGCAAACCAGACACAACAAGTAAATATTTATTTTAAGAACTTAACCCGAGCCGCCATTGATTTAATCGAAACAGGGGGTGCAAAAAATATTTACTTAAAAATAGTTGATGGCAATAACCCTCTTTCGTCTTCCACTGCAAGAATATTTTTCTCAAAAAACAGTGATATGAATATTTTGATGGATTTAACTGCAACAATTGACGGAGTGATTGGGCCAAAAGTAATTCTTGACGAAAATTTGTCGTACTTTGCTTTAATAAAAATGCACGGGTATGAAACAAAAATAGTTCAAATTGAATTAAGAATTGCAAACTTAGGCCCACAATTAGTTCAAATGAAACAAGGGGGGGCAAAATTAAGTATAGCTCTTATTGATGATGCAAACACGCCGATAAAACAAGCAAGCGTTGTTTTGTACAAAGAAGGTTTTGGAGGAATATTTGGAGAACAACAAGTATTCAATGAAGAAGGAATTGCTCTATTTGAAGACTTGCCTTCCTCAAACTTTACAGTAAAAGCAACAACAGACACTGATGAAGGTCAAATGCAAGTTTATATTGGATCAAACGATAAGAACGTTACACTAATGCTTCTAACAGGCAGAGGAGAAATGGTATTTAGTTTCTTAAATAAAAGTCTAAAAGCAATTGGGACTTTTGAAGTTGAGAAAAAAAGTAATAGGAGTTATGAAAATATTTATGCTTCAACAGTAACTCCAGCTGTACTAAGTGATAACATTGTTTTTACAAAGCTTAGACCAATTTCTAATGATGGAAATTATATTCCTTATAAAGGACTGAGTTATGAAGTAACAAGAACAAGACAATTACATGATGTTTATTTAAGAAAACAATCTGAGTTACCCAATACAAAAGAAACCCAAGTTATTCTAAAACAAGCTTATTCAGCAAATCCGCTCTATGGGCGAGAAACCACAATAAAGAAATTTATGCCTGGCGTAAAAACATATTTACTTTTTGATTTAATTTTGAACATAAGCGGAGAAATATTTGGAAATGCAAATGCAAATTTTTATATTGATTCAAATTATGTGAAAATACAAAACGCGTACTCAATTGATCCCTCCGTACTATTAATGTCAGAAGTAACTTTTAGTGGGCCTATTCCTGAATCTTTTGAAGGAGAGGTTTACTCTGATGCAAAACAAGCAACAATTTATTTTGGAAATCAAAGTGGGCAAAAAATGATTCCAATAATACTTGAAGTTTCTGTTGATGAAAACTTTGATGGGGAATTCAATCTTAATTACAACTCAAACTTTATTCAAAATAAGAGTTTGGATTACTCAAAAGCCTTTACTATTGGAGAAACTTTTTGCATTGAAGATTGTCCCGACTTGTTGTTTTCAAATTATTTAAAACGCGCAGACAAAAACTATAAACCAGTTTATGATGGAATTAACACTCTTTTAATTGATGATAATTACACTCTAAAAACAACTATTCAAAATATCTCTGATAAAGATTTTGGGCAAACAAATCTAATTTGGTGGATTGGAAATAATGATACTAATTACTTTGCGTTTTTTGGAAATAAAGCAAAATCAACAAGAACAATTACACTTGCCCCTTTTTCAAGTTCGGGATCAAAAGAAGAAGTAATCATGCCAAAAAAACCTACCTCTGCAGTTAAAGAATTATATGAAACAGTTTCAGCCGATACAACAAATGTTGGAGTGCCAAGAGATTCATTTTTGGTTGCAGTAAGAAATAAGGAAATCTTGCAAATTGATTTGTATGCAACTGATACAAAAAATGTTTTGTACGAAAAAGCTTACTATTATTCTGTTTTTATTAAAACAAAGTTTGCCACAAACCAAGTTACTCCTGCATATTGGAAAATTTATTTGGATGGACAAGAATCAAACCCAATACAAGAAGGATATACAAATGAAGAAGGAGAACAATCAACCACTCTTGATTTAACAAATATTGCGAAAGAAGCAAAGTTAATTCTTTATGCCGAAGACGAAAATGGAGCGGTTCCTGCAAGAAGAGAAATAATTGTTTCATCTTATTTTCCTGAAGTTCCAATAATTCCTGCTGAGTGCCTAAAAGTAATAGTGGGGGGAGTACAAATAAGTGGTGAAACACAAATAGAAATGGATGTAAATGAGACTATTGCTTTTGTAATAAAATCTGAATGTACTCAACAAAAAGTAGTTACAATTCAAACAGACCTTGACATTTTAAATGGAAAACAAATTACAATGCAACCCAATTCTCAACAAAACGTAACAATTTCTCCTTATGCTGCTGTTCAACTTCGAAACGGACTTTTAGGAGCATATCCTCTGAAAGTAATTTCAAATTCAAGTGCTCAATCCACTTTAGCTACAATTGATGTAATTGTATCTGATACTACTTCTTGTTTTGAACTAACTGATGCAATATTTGATTTTACTCAACGAGAAAAAGTTTCTAGTTCAATAATAAATAAGTGTTTTGAGGGAAGAAAAGATAATTTTTATCCAAAAATGAATATTTTAACAAATAGTGTTGCGCTTGCTTACAAAAAACCAGGAAACCCAGAACAAATAAGTTTCACTGCGCATGTTATTGCGTCAGGAATTGAGTCATTTGTTCAAAGTACAATTGGTTCTTCAATACTTGATCTAAAACAAGATGGGTCTGATATTACTGCAACCCCAATTGCGGGATCACAAGCTTCAGCATTAAGATGTTTTGACGCACTTATTGGAAATTTGGATTGGTTACATTATGATGGGAATTATATACCAAAACCAGAACCTGATTTGAATATTACGAACCCAAACATGCCTCTTTATAGAATGCCAACTCCTGCGGATTGGGAAATGGCTGCGGGCCCTGTTGAAGAAAAAGCACAAAAAGTTTCTTTTGCAGTTGTGAACTCTGATGCCTTCCCTTATTCAGTAAGAACAGGAGATGGAGGGCAACTAATTCCAGGAACAGCATCCTTACCAGTATATTGGAGTGATACTTTTAGTGGACAAAATCTTACTGCTGAAGATATTAATGCAATGGGATTACCTGAATCAGTAGCAAGTGATTGGAACAAGTGGTATACCGATAACAATACTTGTACTGCAAGACACTGTGAGCAAATTTATCAAGATGCACTAGCCGGCATCGTATCATACATGCATAATCCTCCAGGATATAACAGGTTATATTCTTCGGTTCCAAATACTGTCGCTGAATATTTTGGGTGGCCAGTTTATTTGTGGAGTAATGATGCTGAAGGAATATCTGCATCAGGAAGCATTGGAAGAATAGATTTAACTATGGGGAAATGTGAAAATGGGCGTTGTGGGTTAGTAATGGGAAGATGCAATGGAGCATATTGTATGGGAAATGATGGGCAATATTACAATATGGGTTCGCCAGAAAGATGGTACTTAAATGCACCAACTTGGATTAGTTTAGTTGAACAAGGAGGAAATTGTTATAATATACTTTATGATCATGACTGCGGAGATGTAAATGGGAGCGGATATTCAGATTGTATGATTTTAGATGGGGGGTATTTAGGAAGTGGAAGATCATATTTGAAATATTATTTGCAAGGAGAACAACCCGGAACTTTCTGGTGGCAGGATGGTAAAACTGCTGAATTAATGACTCAATTTGAATGGGAAAGAGGAGCTGAAATGGCTAATGAAAGAAAAGCATATTGGTCAAGGGATGTAAATTTACCAACAATAGAAGGTACGGTTAGAAGAGTTGGGACTTATGCAGGGCAAGTATCCCCTGAAATGATGTGGACAAGTATTGATGAAACTTCAGAAGGATTACAAACAGGGGAGGGATACGCTTTGCCTTTGAGTTATTATACTGTGGGAGTAATTCACCCAAATGGGCTTGTGAATCCAGAAAGAACAAGATATTATAATGAAACAAGTACTGCTTATGGATGTGTAGTTGGAGACACTGCTTGTGAACAAAATTTAGGGATGTTCTCATTTGATAATGAAGCTACTTGTAGAGCAGATCCTTACCAAGAGTTTTGCAGATATGTAAAATGGGTAATAAGACCTGCAGCAGATCCTTTAGTAGAATATGATGCGACTGGAAGAATAATGTATTACATTCCCCAAGACACTATTCCTGGATACTTGCAAGGTTTTCCAACAGTAAGAATGTTTTTGAAAAATGGGCAAGTGTATGCAGAATATATTGGAAAACCAGAAATAAATTCACCAAATATTGATTTTAATCTTTCAAAAGTAAATTTGTACGGAGAAGAATATGCAATAATTACAATTGCTGATTGGATTGATGGAGAAAGAAAAGAAGAAAAAGCATTTAGAGTAAAATTAAAAGGAAACCCAACTAGTTGTTACGCAAATGATGGAACTGCTGGTTATAGTGGGCAACAATTTGTTCCAAAAGTAACATTTAATTGGGATTGGACACAAACCGGATACAATTTTTGTGATGTAAAAAATCCGGATTATACTTATTGTGATGCAACTCAATTCACAACAGCATTATTTAAAAGATTAAAAATAATTGATGGTCTTAAAGCGACTGGAAATGATGCGGATATTCCAAAATACTCTGCATTTTATGCTGCTTTGATAAAAGATAATTATACTCAAAACTTTTTGCTTGATTATGACGATTTTTATTCAAGCGCCTTAATTAACACTTCAAATTTCTTTAATTCCACCACCTCTTCAAGAGGATATGATCAATTTATTACTTCAACTAATTCACTTGGAGAAAACAGATTGCAATTCAAAGTTAGAACTGATGCGGGTAACGTAACTGATAGTGGTCAGTTAGAAAAGCCAGGAATTTATCGTGTTGAAATAAATATTGTGCCTGATAATTCCAACGTTCCTCAACTAATGGATAATAATTCTCCTAATGCAACAATTGAAGTAATATTCAAGTTTGAACAAAGTCCGCCAAATAATAATCCACTATATTATATTCCATTTGACGGAGAAGTGGGTAACAAAGGAGGAAGTTATGTTAGAAAAAATTATGGGTCAAGTATTGTGGGCGAGCTTCCATTAAATGATACTTTTATTGCAAAACAATACAACACTTCTTTCACCCAACTCACCACAACTAAATCAGATGATCTTGTACTATTAAATAACAAAATTCTTCTACAAGCAGATAAATCAAACATTTACTTTTTGCCAGCTCAACCAACCCCTTTGTTGTTAACCGTAAAAGGGATTAATGGGAAAGGAGTTGCAGAATATCAATTAGTTGGAAGTGGGGCAATAAGTGGACTTGTAAACGATTGGTATCTAACGAATTCGTCAATATATTCTGGCCCAAGATGTTATGATTTTGAAAATAAAAACCAGTACATTTATTCAACACTTGATGAGGGAATGGGGAAAAAGTTACTTTCTTGGAATGGAACAAAAGATGGAACACTTGGATTACAAACAGTGATAATGGCTCCTAAAAATACTGTGGATACAATTAGTTTAAAGTTATTGACTAACCCAACAAAAGCAACAATAAGAAGTTATGATGCAATAACTTCTGCAAGCATAGTTCAATTAAACAACAGACAACTTGATGAATATGATTACTCTACTTTAAAGAAAATGTTTGATGCTGTTTCACGAAGCGATGCATGTATCTCTTATAATAATGAAAATTTAATCAAAATTTGGTGGAACCCCGCACATTTACAACAATTAATGGATCAAGTTAACAATAATCCCACTCACAGATGTGTTACTTGGAGCACAACTTAATAACAAAATTAATAATAGTTTTTCTCTAATTATTACTCTTCATCAAATCCAGTTTGTTTATCAATTTCTTCCGCGGATTTTTTTAG
>CAZIEL010000035.1:6928-8635 GCA_964538165.1 uncultured archaeon
ATTACTCTTCATCAAATCCAGTTTGTTTATCAATTTCTTCCGCGGATTTTTTTAGTTGAATAAAAATTCGTTCAACATCTTCTTCAATTTCTTCAATAGTCCTTTTCATACTTCTACTTCTTGCAGAATAATATTTGCCATTCTTTTCGATAAGACCAGATCTTTGTAAATTATTTAAATGATTTAATACTGCCCCGCGACTCATTCCAATTCTTTGAGCAAGAGCAGTGCTACTTAATGCTTCTCCCTTTTCAGTAGAAAGAACAATTTCTTTAAACATTGCTGCTGCGTTCTTATCTTTATCAATTGGTTCAAAAAAACCAAGTGAAGAACAAATCCAAGCAAGTTGGTGTTCGAAATCTTCTTTAAATGGACGTTCAACTTTTCTTAAAGTAACTCTAAATCTAGTTCTCTTTGTTGGGATATGCTTTATTGAACCCCGCATTATTGGTAATGAATGATAATCTTCATCAAAATTAAAAGCTACGTGATCAACCGAAACTTTGGGAAATCTATTTTTTTGTTTATTCACATTTTTTGTTTTAATTTTAGAAAAAGTATTAACTAATTCTGGACGATAAATGTCAGGAAAATTAGAATTTTTGGCAATATTTTGTTTTGGTTTGCCCATAACATATCCCAATCTTATTTACCTATTACCACAAAAGGTTTATAAAGACTTTGTCTAAATACTTTAGTTATTGTCTAAACAGTTTAGACGACGAAGAATTTGTTTTTGTGATAACGATGGATAAAGAGGCAAAACAATCCCCTATCTATAATAATAGTAATAAAGGCGAAGATGCCCCAAACTTGGGGGAGTGTAAGTGCAAAGAAAAGACAAATTCTGAACAAAATGACAAAGAAGGCCATTGTTGTAGTCAAAAAGAGAAATATCAAGAAAAGATAATTGAATTAACGGATACTCTAAAGAGATTGCAAGCCGAGTTTGAAAATTATCAAAAGAGAAACTCGAAGCAAAATGATGAATTTAGAGTTTTTGCAAATGCAAAATTAATAGAAGAGCTCCTTCCAGTGCTTGATTCCTTAGAAATTGGAATGCAACACAGTAAAGATTTGGTGATAGTTCACGAACAAATCTACGGAATATTGAAAAAAAATGGACTTGAAAAGGTTTCTGTTCAAAAAGGACAAAAATTTGATCATGATAAAATGGAGTGCTTAATGCAAGAAAATAATTCTTTGCTTAAAGAGGGCGTAATTGCAAACGTTTTAATGAATGGATATTTGTTGAATGGAAAAATATTGCGACTAACAAAAGTTAGTGTGAATGTTTTACAAAACAAAAATGGGTGTATTGAAAAAGAGGAAGAAAAAAATGAGGGCGTAACAAAAATTGATTTTATTCCTAAAAAAATGGAGGAATGAGAATTCAAACGTTTTTAGGAAATAATTATTTTACATTTGGAGTAAAAAATCGGAGTTGAGAAATATGGCAAAAATAATAGGAATAGATTTAGGAACAAGTAATAGTGCGGCAGCAGTACTTGAAGGAGGAAAGCCAAAAATAATTCCTTCCGCAGAAGGAAATACGGTTTATGGAAAAGCATTTCCTTCCTATGTTGCATTTAGTAAAGATGGAAAACTTTTAGTTGGAGAGCCTGCAAGAAGACAAGCAGTAACAAATCCTGATCGAACAATTACTAAAGCAAAAAGAAAAATGGGAACTGATTACAAATACAAATT
>CAZIEL010000036.1:0-8621 GCA_964538165.1 uncultured archaeon
GAAAAGTAAAACACTCCTACTGTTGTTAAGTATCCTAAGAGTTCAAGATTTCCAATAAAAGTTAAAACTATTGCAAAGATTAGAACAATAAAGATTGAATTGTAGGGGACTTTTGTTTTTGGGCTGAGTTTTCTAAAAAACTCTGGCAAGAGTCCCTCAGAAGACATTCCATATAATATTCTGCTTGAGACATTAAGTAAAACAAGAATAGTGCTCGCAGTAGCACACAAAGCAAATATGCTCAAAATTACTCCAAATCCGGAGAAGATTGCTTTATCCGCAACTAAAGCGAGCGGTCCTTGAGTTAGAAGAGTGTTGGGATTTGCTGCACTCGCAAGTTGAGCGGAAGGAATCACGCTAACAGCAACAACCGAGACTGCTACATAAATAATTGTGGTTAGTATGAGTGAATAAATTATTGCTTTCGGAGCGTTCTTTTTGGCATTTTTCATTTCTTCTGAAATATTTGCTATTTCTTCAAATCCTAAATATGCGAAAAAAATTAAAGCTGCAGCAGAAAAAAGAGTTGGTATTAAAGAAAAAGAGTTTTGCAGGATGTTTGTTCCATCAAAACCCTCCAAAAGATTTACTGTTCCGATAAAAGGCAAACCAAAAATAATTATCATTAGTAATCCAATTAAAGTTAAAAAAGTCATTAAATTATTTACTACAACACTTTGTTGGATTCCCGCGAGGTTAATTATTGTGAGTAATATGATTGTACTAATTGCAACTATTAATGGATTAAATGAAAAAAATAATTTAAAATAAACTGAGAATCCCCATGCCACAGTTGCTGCTGAAAATAGTCCTGTAATAAATGAAAGAAATCCAATAAAAAAAGCAAGTGGTTTGTTTTTTGTCGTTTCGAGAACATAAACTGTTTCTGCGGCTTCTTTTGGGAACAATTGAGTGAGTTTTGCATAAGAAATTGCGGTAAGAGCTGCTATTAAACCAGCAATAATAAATGCCATCCAAAGAAGGGGACCGGCGGTGCCTGCTGCTATTCCAATTAAAGTATATACTCCGGCTCCAACAATTACCCCAACTCCATATATTACTGCTTGGGGCAAAGAAATGCTCTTGTTAAGTCCCATTGTGATCACTCATCGGATTTGTGTTTATAATGATTTTTTGGAGCCACTCTAATACTGCCAGTTTTTGGGTTGGTAAAACGCTTTATTTCGTGTTTGCCTAAGTGTAGTTTTTGTTGAACTAAAGTTGGGCCATAAATGATGTTTCGAAACTCTTTTGTGTGAGAGAACAAAAGTAACCCAACTCCTAAAAGGAAAGCAAATGCAATATAGTTAAAAGGAAATGAAATTAAGTTAACTTCTGGATCCAAGTAAAGGTAAATACTAAGCGCAATTAGAAAAGCAAAAATAATTTCTGCAATAACAAACAAAGTAATTTTTTTATTTGCATTAAGAACTCTGTCTTCTGCTTCAATAAATAAAATCTTAAATAAGTTTTTGTGAATTAATTGTACTGTTGAATCCCTCATCGCAATTATGACATAACCGATTATGAAAAATCCAATTGATCCTGCTAACCAAAATAGGTTTGGGGTGAGCACTTTTGGGGAAAATAAAAAACTATTGTTCAAAATTTCAAAATTTAATATTCTTTGAGCTTGAATTACTATTAGAAATAAGAGTAAGGCTTCTTCTAAAATAAAGAATCTAACCTGTAAATCTGAAAGTAATTTTTTTGATTCAAAAAAATGTTGCCTTGCCTTGTATGATTTAGAATAACGCATGACTAAATAACGTGAAAGGGGTAAATAAACATTCCGTTCTTTAACTGAACTAAAACCCAGGTTTAACATTTTTTGGTTGAGGTTTAGTTTGAGCAGGAGGCCTTTTTTGGAGGATGGTTCCTATTGTTGAATTCGGATTTTGGGGTTTTATGGGTTCTTTTTTTGATTGAGTTGGAGCTCTTCTCATTTCTGCATCTAGCCCCTTTGATCGCTTGTAAGCTAAGTAATCTTCAAGGGAAGCAAAAGTCATTTCTTTTGGGTTGGTTTTTGGTTTTCTTTTTTGAAATAATTTTTTAAAAAAACCAAAATTAAATCTCATTTGTTATCACTCAATACAAAATAAACTGCGTGGGGGGATAAAAGCTTAACTTAAAGCAAAACCTTGCCAAGGAAGAGAGTATTTCTTTAGGCAATAATTTGTTTCTTGATTTAATGCTTGTGGGGTTTTTGAGTTGGATTAGTGTTTTTCAGCCCACGCTTTAAGTTTTTCAATTATTTCAAATAGTTCTTCTGCTTTTTGAGTCAGAGCATATTCAGTTTTTACTGGAGTTCCAAGAATTAAGTTCTTTGTTACAAGTTTATTTGATTCAAAGTTTTTAAGTCTGATTGAAAGAATTCTTGGGTTCATTGAGGGAATGTCTTTTAGAATTTGGTTGAACCCCAAGCGTTTATTGTGGCGATAAATTGAATCAAGAATTAAAAGGTCATGTTTTTTGCCCACTAGTTTGAGGGCTTTATCTAAAGGATTAAGTTTTTCTGCAATTTTATTCATTTAAATCGCCAAATGACTGCAACTATACATTTTATAGTTAGTATCCTTTTTAAAGCTACTTATTTAAATATAGTTAGGTTGAAAGTTAGGTTATGGATTGGATAAAATTTGTTAAAGGAGAGAATGCGGTGATTCAAAAAAAGAGTCACAATTTTTACCTTGACCAAGTAATGGCTGAGATATTGGATAACAATACTCTTTCAAATTGGGTAAAAGAAACAAATGAAAAAATTACTATCCACAATTACTAAAAGTATTTTGTGAAGTAATTTTTCACTCCGTGCATTCATATACATTGTAAAAAAAGTGTCCGCCTAAAAATGGGAAAGTAATCTCAAGTGAAATGCTTGGGGTTGGGGTTGGGCGGACTCTTATTTTCTTTTTATTCTCTTTTTTTGGTTGTTGTGAACCCCAGCGAACTAAGTTTTAACTTTGAAAATGTTTGTGTTGGACTACTTTTTATTAACAAAAGTACTAAATCATTAAAAAAAGCGCTATTCATGCGCGTTTTATTTCTTTCTTTCTTTTGTTTTTGGCTTTTGCTGTGCTGGGAACTAATATGTCTAGTTGTCTGACAAAACTAAAAATGCTTAATTTTTTTAGTTGGATTTGTTGCTAAATGTTTTTGTTGTTAATTGGATTTGTTTTTACTTCCACAGGTTCAAATCTTTTTAAAGCAAATATTTATTATGCTCCTTTGCAATATTTGTTATATGCCTTTTCAAAGAGTAAGTGAACTTGAAGAATTATTTGAACAGTATGGTGTTAAAGAATTTGATAGGCAACTAATTCGAAGAGATTTAGGAATTTTGAGATCAAAAGATGTTGAAACCTTTTTTCATTCCGTGAGAACTACTTTGCTAGCAATGAGAATTGCTCAACATTTTGGGATGGATCCAAAACCAATGTTAATTGCAGGCCCAAGACATGATATTGGAAAAAAGGATGTTCCAAACAAAATTCTAAAAAAGAAAGGTACTTTTACTTCTGAAGATAAATCCGCAATTAAACCCCACGCAACTGACACTTACAATCGCTTAATTCGCACAAGTGTTTTTTCTGCTCAAATTGGAGTAAATCACCATAGGCATGGAAAAGATCCTTATCCAAAAAGAATTCCTAAAGGACCTAATGTTCTTTCTCAAAAAGCAAAACTATTAGCAAACAAATACTCAAAAGCACTTGCAATTGCGGATTGGATTGATGCGGCATTATTTAGAAAAAACAGTAGATTTAGTGGAAGAGAAGTAACACTTGATTTGATAAAAAAAGAAATGTTAAAAGAAATGCCAAAATTAAGTAAAATGATAGAACTAGTTTTTTCTGACGGAATAATTAACGAACAAATGCTTGCTAATGCTAAACAAAAAAGAGAATCCCAATTAATTGGAAAGTCTTTTGTTAGAAAAAAAACTGCATTAAAAAGAAGAGTTGTTTTGCGACGAAAATAATTTAACGCATTTCTTTTAGTAAATTCTCTCTATACTTTGCAGCCGAACTAAATTTGTTTGCAATATCCAAATATTCTTGTCGCAATTGTGAAATCGAAAGAACTTCTTTTTTTGGAGAATTAAAATTAAGTTCATTTTTTAGTTGATTAAAAATTGTAGGATTACTCATTGCAGCTCGCCCAATCATTACTCCATTAACTCCAACTTTAAGTAGTTCTTTTACTTTGCTTGAAGTAGTAATTCCCCCATTTGCAATAATATTAACTCCTTTTTGTTTGGCAATATCTAAACACTCCGCATAAATTGAATCCTCTGTCGGTTCATCAGATCTTTGCGAAGCAGTTTTTGCATGAACTATGAAAAAATCTGCATCAACCTCTCTAATTGAATTCAAATAAACTTTGTGTTTTTTTTCATATTCGTTTGTACCAAGCCTTATTTTTAATGAAACTGGAAAATTGTGAGAGTGAATGATTGAAGTAAGTCTGTTTGTTTTTGAAATTCGTTTAACCATTGCGCTGCCCCTGCCTTGTTTCATAACATTAGGGCTTGGGCAAGATAAGTTCAAATTAAATCCCTTAAACCCCTCAAAAGTTTTAAACGAACTCAAGTATTGTTCTAAATGATCTTCTTTTCCAGCAAGCAATTGGATTTGAACCGGAGTAGAATCATGGCAAAGAGTTTTTGCGAGAGTTGGTTTATTTTTTCTAACAATTCCTTCAACTCTAGCCATTTCTGTAAAAGTCAAATCTGCTCCGTGTTTAAAACAAAGAGTACGAAAAGCTGAATCAGAATAATCTTCAAGAGGAGCAAGCATGAAACTGAACATAAAAATAATTACTGGTCAATTAAAGTGAAAATATATCTTCTTTTTTTATCATCATATTTTGCCAAAACATTTGCAGTATCAAAATCAGTTAATGGAATTCTTCTTTTCTGGAGTGTTTGTTTAAATCCTTTGTAATCCGTGAGAAGTTTGCTCATTGCTTTCATGCTTTTTGCATCTCCTTTTGCTCTTAATTCTTCAACAACATCCGCAACATTTTTTGCGTTAACAAATTCCATCACTCCAACTTCTCTAACTCTTCCCCTCTTTTCTGCGGGAAGAACTCCAATTCCATAATATTCAGGGGCATTATGAGGCCCGCCAATTTTTTCTAATTTTTCTTTTGCTTCTCTTGAATGCCTCATTTGTCCATCCGCAGAAACTCCTGAACGAAACTCCTTAAACACAACAGGCATTTTGTTTGCAGTAACAAGAAAAATGTCCGAGTTTCCTCCTGATCGCAAATAAATTTTGTTTCCTTTAGTATATCGTTTTAATGCTTGGGGATCAGTTTTGTGTAAAGCAACTCCCTCTGGAGTCATAATCATATATCCGCCATCTTTGAAAGTATAAAGCCGACTTCCATCATGATAAACTGTGAGAGTGAAGTTTTCTCTTTTGTAAACCTTTCTTTCTTTGGCCCAAGGAAATCTTCCTGCCAAATATTTGAAATCAAGAGTTTCAGGAGAGCGCCTTATATGAGTTCCATTCCCGTTTTTTGGAGATTGATGCCTTGGAAGACCCTCAGGTTCTTTATTTCTAAAAAACCTATGAAAACTTTTCATCATACTTGAGTTTCTATTGCTCATATAGAAGTAAGACGTTAAGTTGAATAAAAAGCTAATGCTTTGCTAATTAGAGCACTATTTCTTTTTTCGTTTAATTGCTTCGGTTACAAAAAAAAGTTTTTCAAAAGAAAATTCATTTTCTTTTTTGTGTCTTTCAAGTTCTTTTAGAATATCAAAATCGGTTTGGAGATCAATTTCAAGTTCAGTACAAATAGTTTGTTTTAATTTAGCCCAATCTTTAAGCAAATCAACATACTCTCCGCCTTCTTTTTCCTTTTCATCCATTAAAAACATTAATCTCTTGCAATACTTTTCTGTTGGAGTTAGTATAATTATTGGAACTGGTTTTTCTTTTTCTTCTCTCCATCTACTTAAACCAAAATCTTCTGGATAAGAAAACTTTCTTGCAAGTTGTTTTGTTAGGAAAATATCTTTTCCTATTGTTAAGAAAAATTTGCTTTCTTTTGTTGATTTTGTTTTTGCTAGTTCGGAAAGATCAAGTTCATCAAGGAAAAGAGATTGAAGATCAAAAAGAGCTTTCGCAATTCTGCTCATCCCAATAATACGTTGTTTAATTTGTTCTTCTCCTTTTAGAGAATTAGCTTTTTCTAAAACCAAATTAGCTGATCTTAGTGTAACAAGTGCTTTTTCTAATTGCTTTGATTTTGAACAAAAATCGTTAAGTTCGGCACTAATTGCGTGCCTTAACATATCTTGTTCGGAAAGAGAAAGAATTGATTTTTCTTCATTAATATTCTCCAGTTCTTGGCCAAACTTAATTTTTGTAATAATATTTTGCTTTAAAGCTTCTTTAATGAAAAGTTTTGTTGTTTCAAAATTGGTAAGTTGTTTGTTTGCAAACTTTTTTTGCAAAAGTAAAGAATTCATTAAGTTTGATTGCAAATTATTATTTGCACTAACCATTAAGTTTGCGTGCTTTGAAAGTTCATTTCTAAGTGGAGTGAAATCAATTTCAACTGGCTTTTTTGCTTTCACCTCTATTGGTTTGTCATCAACTTCACTAATGTGTTTTTTAACTTTTTTTGCTTTCTTCTCTTCTTTTTCTTCTTTCTCTTCTAATTGATCAGCATAAAACTTTCGCCAATCTTTTAAGTTCTCTGGATGTACCCGCTTAAAGAAACGCATTATTGCATCAAGATCGTGAGGAATTTTTATTCGTTTAATATCTTCATTTCTTTCATAAGCCGAACCTTTAATCAATAAATCAGAAAGAGAACCCTTCTCTTCACTAAGTGATTCTCTATCTACAAAATAAAGATCTTGATTTGTATCAGCTATTTTTAAAACTGATTTGAAATAATTGGGCTCAATTCTTTCATCAGTAAGAAGTCTTGAGATTAATTCAGAAGGAACATAATAGTAAATTGTGGCCTTTTTGTGATCTTTATAAGATCGAAGTAATCTTCCTACTTTTTGAACAAATGAAGTTGGGTTGTAAATTGGAGAAGCAATTATTCCGTGAGAAGCGTAAGGAAAATCAATTCCTTCTCCTAGTGTTCCAACAGAGATTAGTACATTAAATTTTCCTTCAGAAAAATTTTGTTTTAATTGATTAAAATAATTTTTTTGGGTGTATTTGTCTGATTTTGAGTGATAAGAAAAAGAAACATTTTCACTAAACTTTTGAGCAAGCATTTGGTTTAATAGATCAGCTTTCTTAATTCTATTAACAAATACTAACGTTTGAACACTATCTTTTTGACCAATATGAAAATTGTTCTCAAGAATCTTCATTATTCCAATAAAATCAGTTGTTTTTGAAGTAAAGAAATCTTTTTCTTCTTCTGGATTTGCTTCAATGTTTTTTTGATGATCCTTAAGTACTTTTTCTTGAGCTAGGAGTTCTTCTTCTGACATAAAATCATCATAAGCACTCTCAAGTAAATCCGTGGTAGAATCTTTTTCGTTTTGAATTTTTTTGAATAATTGTTTGTTAACTGAGTAAAAAACAATTTTTATTACTGGATCAAGAATTATTTTATCTTGTAATGCTTGGGTAAAAGAATAAGTATAAACAATTCCTCCTAAGTTGAAATCAGAGTTCTTTCCCTTTTTTTTAGGGGTAGCAGATAATCCTAACTTGTATTTGATTGGTTCATTTGGAAAACGATAATTTTCTGTAGTATTATGCATTTCATCCACAATAAGCATCCAATTGTGATCCTTCCATTGGCATTCGTTAAAAAATTGTTTTATTTGATGAAAAGTTGAAATAAACACTTTATACTTGTGCAATTTATTTTGGGCACAAACATAAGCTTTTGATTCATTATTGCTTGAAACCTCATAAATTTCTTCACGCTTAATATTAGAATATTCTAAAATAGAATCAATCCATTGTTGGATTAAAGTGAGTCTTGGGCAAACAATTAAAATTTTTATATTTTCCTCAGATTCAAGTTTTGAAGTAAGCATTTTTACTGCCAAAATTGTTTTTCCTGCCCCTGGAACCGCTTGAATAATTCCATGTTTATGGGTTTCCCAAGCATCAATTGCCTCTAGTTGCCACTGTCTTAACTTTGGCCCCCTATATAAAGAACTCATGCTCACCAGGATTAACTTTGTAAGAGCAAAGAGTTAAAAGAATAGCGCCAAAGACCCACTTGAAAAATAAAGGACTCTATTTTGGGCTTATTTTCAAAAAATAATCTTTTTTTAAGGACAAAGGATAATATTGTATAAATGAATTTTAGAGGAAATATTAATCGTGCGGCTTTTAGAAGAAAAATTCCAATTCTTAAACAAAGAGAAAACACGCCCTTAACATTTGAGATTGCAGTAAAACACTATGTTCAAGGGCACAAAATTGGAGGAGCTACTTTTAACAAAATGCTGAGTGCTTATGTTGAAAGGTTTGGTGTGACCAAAACTACAAATATAGATATTATTGCACAAAGTGTATCCGAAAAAGCTAATGTGAGATACATTGAAGCTCATCAATTTGCATCTTGGATTCTTTGGGCTGAAAAACTAAAAAAACAAGAATGAAGATTTTGAATAAAAT
>CAZIEL010000037.1:0-8526 GCA_964538165.1 uncultured archaeon
ATTAAAAAGAAAACATAAAAAGGTATTGAAACGAAAAAAAGGCTTCTTTTATAGTCAGAGAAGAAGTTTAAATCCTTATATAATTCATCATATTTCAAATCTTTCAAAGAAAAAATGTTTCATTATTTCAACTAACGCAAAATAAGCAATTAATATAAAGAAAATTGAAACTAATAGTTCGGTGTGTAAGGGAACAAAAGAGAAGTATTCATTAATTGGAGAATAAATTGCAACAAATGTTACCCCTGTTGCTATAATTGAAGATAAAATAAGCCAAAAACTAGGCTTGCTTTTCCAAAAAGGTTTCTTTGTCCGAATTGCGAAAGTAATTAATATTTCCGAAAGAACCGATTCCAAAAACCATGCTGTTTGAAACAAACCCACAGTAGAATTTAGCATAAATAATAATATTGCCATTGTTATTAAATCAAAAACAGAACTAATTATTCCAAAAAAAAGCATGAATTTTACAATTAAATCATTGCTCCATTTTTTTGGTTTACCTAAGTGCTCCTCATCAACTGAGTCAGTTGAAATCATAAGCATAGGCCCATCACTAATAAAATTCGCAAGCAAAATTTGAATGGGCAGAAGAGGAATAAACGGCAAAAACATTGAAGAAATCGTTAAAGTAATCATGTTTCCTAAATTTGCAGAAATTGTGTTTAATATGTATTTAATCACATTAGCAAATGTTTTTCTTCCATCTTTAATAGCATCAATTATAACAAACAAAGATTTTTGGGTCAGAATAATGTCTGCACTTTCTCGTGCAATATCAGCAGCGGAGTCAACCGTAATTCCACAATCTGCTTGTTTTAGTGATTGTGAATCATTAATTCCATCCCCCAAAAACCCAACAACATGCCCATTTTTTTGAAGAGCCCGCACTATTTTTAATTTTGCTTCAGGACTCGCTCGAACAAAAATGCTGTGACTCTCAACAACTTTTGAAAGTTCTGTCTCTTTCATTACAAGAACCTTATTCCCTTCGACAACTTCACCCCCGTGAATAGTAATATGTAATCGCTTACAGATTTCTTCAGTAACTGCACCCGCATCCCCAGTAATAATTTTAACATGCACCCCAAGTTCATGCAAATCCGTAAGATAACGTGCCGCAAGCTTTTTTTCAGGATCACGAAAAGAAATGAATCCCAAAAAACACAAATCTTTTTCATCTTTAACCGAATAATCTTTTTTGTTTGGAATCTTTTTTTCAGCTAAAGCAATAACTCTAAACCCTTCAGAACTAAGTCGGGAATAAGTTTTTTCTAATTCTTTCTTTTCTTTAACAATTGAAACTAATTCTTTCCCAACCCGAACAGAGGTGCAACAATTTATTAAAGTATCAAAAGAACCTTTACAAATTAAAAAGTACTCATCATTATTTCTTTTTTTAACAACAACACTCATTCTTTTTCTTTCAAAATCAAAATCAACTTCATCAATCTTAGTAAACTCAGCAATTTGCCTTTCGTGTGATGCATGCATTGTATTCATTAGAGCAACATCAATACTATTTCCCACATACCCTTTTCTTGTTTTTACTGCTGAATTACACAACATTGAAAGAACCAATAATTCTTCATTTGTTTTTCCATTTGAATCAAAAAAAGAATCCAAAATAAGACTATTTTCAGTCAGAGTCCCAGTTTTGTCACAACACAAAACATCCATGTTTCCAAGTTCTTCAATAGCAGCAAGACGTTTAACTATAACTTTCTTCTTACTAAGCGCGATGGCCCCAGTAGATAATCCAATTGTAATTATTACGGGAAGTACCTCAGGAGTAATCCCTACTGCTATTGCAAGTGAAAACAAAAGAGATTCTAAAGGATTTCTTCCCAAAACAAAATTAACAGCAAAAACAATTATTGTCAAAATTATTATTATTTTTACTAACATTCCGCCAAATTTCGATAAATCTTCTTCAAAATGAATACGATCCCTTTTTTGTTTCAAAACCTTGGCTGTTTTTCCAACTTCTGTATTGTATCCAATTCCTGTGATTAAAACTTTTGCAGTTCCTCGAGTAACATGAGTCCCCATGAAAACCATGTTTTTTTGTTGATGAACTGATTTAATTCCTTTTAATATTTCCACATTCTTTTCAACCGCAATTGATTCACCTGTTAAAGATGATTCATCACACTCAAACATATTTGATTCAATTATTCGCCCATCCGCAGGAATAAGATCTCCTAACTCTAAATAAACAACATCTCCAGGAACAATATTTTTTGAATTAACTTCAACTTCACTTTCATCCCTAAAAACTTTTGTTTTAAAAGAAATTAATTTTTGTAAATGCTGTAACGCTTGTTCTCCTTTATGCTCTTGAAAAAACCCCAATATCGCAGTCAAAACAAGCATTATTAGAATTACTATTGCATTAACTCCTTCTCCTAAAAAAAATGCTACTATTACCGCAGCAAAAAGAATTAATATGAATGGACTCTTAAATTGCGCAATAAGTAACTCTATTGCTCCCCTTTTTGTGCTAGCTGGGAACTCATTTAATCCAAGTTGAAGATTTCTTTTTTGTGCTTCTTTGTTAGATAAACCCAGTTTATTAGATTCAATTTTAGAGAAACACTCTTCAACAGATAAATTATACCAGACTGACATGCAAAAAAATAAGGAATTTGTGATTTATAATACTAATTAAGAGTTAACAAGACTAAAAATAGTTTATAAAAAAAATAAGAAAAGTAAAAGAGGAACTAATCCTCTTTCACTTCATTTTAAATTAATTTATTTTTTTGCTTTTGCTTGTTTTTCTTTAATTGCAGCGTGTGTAGCTCGGCCGTCCAGCCAGCCGGCGTCTGTGTTCGCTAACGCTCACATTTTTTTTGAGAAAAAATTTTTCTTAATTATTTTGAATAAAACTACAAAAACCCCAATCGAAAATATAGCAAACAAAATAAACAAACTTAATGGACAAGGACTATCTAAATTGCTTAAACAAAAAGGGGTTCGCTCAAAAGCAAATCTTGAACCATCTGGAAAAAAACTCCAACCTCCATCAGCAGAAACATCTTTACAAGTAAAACAAACACCACTAACAAATAACATTACAGCAGATAAAAAAAAGAAGATAATAAATATTATTAAGCCAAACTTTTTTGATTCGTCCATAAGAACCTATAGAGGTATACAGCCCAAGAATAAAAAACTAACTGGGGGAAAAATCCCCCAATTCAAAATCAGAAATTTATTTTTTTGCTTTTGCTTGTTTTTCTTTAATTGCAGCGTGTGCAGCAGCTAATCTAGCAATTGGAACTCTATATGGAGAGCAACTTACATTACTCATTCCAATTCTGTGACAGAACTCAACAGTAGCAGGATCTCCACCGTGTTCTCCACAAATTCCAATGTCTATATTCGGATTAATTCCTCGAGCTAACTTAACAGTGTGTTGCATTAATAATCCAACTCCTTCTTGGTCAATTGATTGGAATGGATCTCTTGCGTAAATTCCTTTCTCAACATATTTGCCCAAGAATTTTCCAGCATCATCTCTTGAGAATCCGCAAGTCATTTGAGTTAAATCATTTGTTCCAAATGACATGAACTCTGCTTCTTTAGCTAAAACATCTGCTGTTAGAGCGGCTCTTGGAACTTCAATCATAGTCCCTACAGTGTAGTGAACTTTTCCTTTAGCTCCTGTTTCCTTAGCAACTCTGTGAGT
Source organism: uncultured archaeon (assembly GCA_964538165.1). GTDB lineage: Archaea > Iainarchaeota > Iainarchaeia > Iainarchaeales > JAAZKV01 > JAAZKV01. The sequence goes on from CAZIEL010000037.1 coordinate 3,695, forward strand.
TAATTCAGCTAATGGAGAATACTCTTTTATGTTTCCAACAATTGGTATTTCTATTTCAGGAATTGCTTTTACTCCTTTCTTTTCAACATTCATTGCAGCGTTAAAGATTGCTCTTACTTGCATTTCCATTATTTCTGGGTAAACTACTGCAAGTCTGCATCCTCTAAATCCAAGCATTGGATTAAATTCGTGCAGTGAAGTTATTGTGTCCTCAATTTCTTTAGGAGTTACGTTTAACTCTTTTGCAAGTTCTTCAATTTCTTTCTTTTGTTCGTGTCTTGGCAAGAACTCGTGTAATGGAGGATCAAGCATTCTAATAATTACTGGCAAACCATTCATTGCTTCAAATATTCCTTCAAAGTCTTCTTGTTGGAATGGTTCAATCTTTGCTAAAGCTTTTTTTCTTCCTGCTAAATCTTTTGCAAGAATCATTTCTCTAACAGCTTTAATTCTTGTAGCTTCAAAAAACATGTGTTCTGTTCTAACAAGCCCAATTCCTTCTGCTCCAAACTTTCTAGCAACTGTAGCATCGTGAGGAGTGTCTGCATTAGTTCGAACTTTTAGAGTTCTAAATCCATCAGCCCAACCCATTAATGTTCCAAAGTCTCCAGAAAGAGATGGTTCAACAACTGCAACTGCTCCAATTATTACGTGACCAGTTGATCCGTTTAGTGAGATAATATCTCCCTCTTTGATTACTTGTCCTTTGCAAGTGAATTTTTTTCCTTTTTCATCCATTTGTATCTCGTCACATCCAGATACACAGCACTTACCCATTCCTCTTGCAACAACCGCAGCGTGAGAAGTCATTCCTCCTCTTGCTGTTAATATTCCAACAGCTGAATGCATTCCTTCAATATCTTCAGGAGAAGTTTCAAGTCTTGCTAAAATAACTTTCTCTCCTTTTTCAGCCCAAAGTTTTGCATCTTCGGCATTAAATACTACTTTACCTACTGCTGCTCCTGGTGAAGCTGGTAAACCTTCAGTTAAGATTTTTGCTTCTTTTAGAGCTTTAGTATCAAATTGTTTGTGTAGTAATTGATCAAGCGCAGCTGGATCAACTCTTAACACACCTTCTTCTTTACTAATTAATCCTTCATTAACCATGTCAACTGCAATTTTTACAGCAGCTGGAGCGGTTCTCTTTCCATTTCTTGTTTGAAGCATGTATAATTTCTCGTGTTCGATAGTGAATTCGAAATCTTGCATATCCTTGTAAGATTTTTCTAACTTGCTTCTAATTTCAACAAGTTCTTTATAGACTTTTGGTAAAACTTTTCCAAGTTCTTCAACTTTCTTTGGAGTTCTAATTCCAGCAACAACATCTTCACCTTGTGCGTTCATTAAGAACTCTCCATAAAATTTGTTTTCTCCAGTACTTGGGTTTCTTGTGAAAGCAACTCCAGTTCCAGAGTCATCCCCAGTGTTTCCGAAAACCATTTCTTGAACATTAACAGCAGTACCCCAATCACTAGGAACGTGATTTAGTCTTCTGTATACAATTGCTCTATCATTCATCCATGATCTGAATACAGCATCTCTTGCTCTCTTTAATTGTTCAATTGGATCTTGAGGGAAATCTTCTTTAGTTTCTTTCTTATAAATTTCTTTAAACTTTACAACAAGTTCCTTTAACATTGGAACAGTCATTTCAGTATCAAGTTTTATTTTATTTTTGTGTTTAATTTCATCCATTGCGTGTTCAAACTTCATTCTTTCTACTTCCATTACAACATCAGCAAACATTGTGATGAATCTTCTGTAAGAATCAAGAACAAATCTTTCATTCTTAGTTGCTTTAATCATTGTATCCGCAACAACATCATTCATTCCTAAATTCAGTATTGTGTCCATCATTCCAGGCATTGAAGCTGGTGCACCACTTCTAACAGAAACAAGCAAAGGACTCTTCTTATCATTAAATTTCTTTCCAGTTGTTTTCTCAAGTTTCTTTATTGCTTCCATCATTTGAACATCAAGCAAAGGAGAATGTTTTTTTCCATTCGCGTAATAAGCTTTACAAACATCTGTAGTAATAATGAATCCGTACGGTACAGGTAAACCAATTTTTGTCATATCTGCTAAGTTAGCTCCCTTTCCACCAAGAAGCATCTTCATTGATCTGTCTCCTTCTTCAAACATGTATACTAATTTATCTGCCATAATGATTCCTCCAAAAAATCGAAAAACTATTTAGTCCACCAGGACTTTCTTTTTAATAAAATTGGAGAAAAAAGGTTAATAAATGTAATTAAAGGGGGTTGTGAAATAAAATCAAATACTTTAATATTATTAAGAACACTGTTGAACTGCAATTCCCGCTACTCCACTTGGAGCACCAGGAGAGTTATTTAAATAATACTTGCTCACAAATGCATTACTTGCACCCCAACATGAATTACTATTATCACCAATTGCAGTCCCAACTTTTGTTACCCCAATTTGAGCAATCGATTTCTCACTAAAACCATTCCCAAAAACTTCCTCAACAATACCCTACGCACAAGAAAATAGGACTATACTTTGTTTAGAGAATAAAAACTTCCCAATTACTCAAAATATGTCAATAAAGTCAAATTACTCGCACTATAAAAAGTATTTAATAAGTTCAAATAACTAAGAAGTTGATTCACCAATTGAATAAGTACTCCACCCAGTAACAGTAAACCAAACATTAGTATCAGTTAAATCTCCGTGTAGGGTGCAATCAGAACAATTAACCCCGTCTTTAAGCAAAGAAGGAATAGCAAACCCTCTATTACCAATATTGTATAAAGTTACGTCCGATCCAATATTTAGCTCAGGTGCTACTGCTGAGTTCACATAAGCTGAATTATCAGAGACTAAAATTTTCGAAGAAAATGGAGCCAATGAAGATATTTGAGCCACACCCCAATCGATATTCCCAAAATTATTATCTATCTTTAGACTTATTTTGTGCCCATAAGTTGAACCGATATCTGTAAAAGAATTTTTGAATTTTAAAGTTAATTTACCTGCTGGGTCGTAAGTAGGGATTGGTCCACCAGTTTGAGAATAACCTCCATCAGTATTAATTGAAACGTTATTGAAATTAATATTATCATTTGTGATTGTAATATTACCCCCAGCCCCCCCATGTTGAGATGGCCAATAATATCCTAAGCCACCATGAGCATCAATGTTTCTAAAAATTGTGTTTGTTAAATTAACCGCCCCCCCATTACTACCATAATTCCAAATATCCCCACCCCCATAAGTATTAATCACATTAACATTTGAATCAATTGCAGTCAAACTTCCTCCTGCTCCTCCATTACAACAATTTATTCCTTGCTTTACTCCTCCATAAGCATTAACAGTGCTCACTACTGCGTTGTTTAAATATACATTTCCTCCAGCTCCACTATATCCATCATTAGTCATTCCACCATACGAATTAATTGTTGTACTATTCGAATCAAACAAAGTAACATTACCTGCATTTCCTCCATATATTCTACTTGCACTTAATGCATTTCCTCCAAAAGTCGAGATAACATTAATTTTTGAGTCTCTCAATAATACACTCCCCCCATTAAATCCATTTCCGCTTGGAGCAGCATATCCAGTAGCATTAACATCCGAACCAAATCCCTCAACTATTAAATTATTTAAATTTAATCTATTATGTGCTGCAGCTCCAATAACAGTTGAATTAATTCCGTTGCCGGTTCCTGAACCAATAATTGAAAATCCTTCTAACCCATTCCCATCAATATAAACATCATCCGCAGCCACCGATATGCAAACTCCCGCGGAAGATAAATTATTCGTGAGCCAATAGTATTTATTTGAATCTGCCAACGTCACTCCGCAAGCACTAATTGTTCCGAAAGTAAAAGGATTAATAAACAGTCTTGGAGAAGCTGCCCCTGCTGAATATACTCCTGAAACACAATTTACGTCCCAATTATGGGGACCAATTGATAAAGAAGAATCTTGCAAAAACGCTGTTAAAACAAGGTTTCTCGGAGGATTTTGTATTATTGCCTTTGATTGACCATCCACCAAAAGAAAACAAGAATTAACATCCTCTCCACCAGAAACAGAGAACTTAAAATTAAATGAACTTAAACTCGTTCCGCTATCTGGACCTAATAAAAAAACGCTGGGTAAACTTCCTTGATAAGGAATAGGCGGTTCGTTGATCTCAGGACTACTACTAGTAACATTCACATCACTCACACACGCTACAGAAACAATCACGGAAGTTGAAAGATTTTCTAAATTTGGAGTACCATAATTAAACACCACATTACAATCGTTAACACCAGTTTCACCAAAAGCACAACAAGAACTAGTGATACCCACAATGGCGACTTGACTATTACTAGTTTGACTTATTTGAGAAGTATTTGGTATAGAATCTCCATTGACAATAATACTACTTAAAGTCAAATCATTTCCTTGATTACTCCTCACAACAAAAATAGCATCCCCATTAGAATCCATCGCAGCATCAGTAACACTAATCGCAGAAGAATAAGCCCCAATTTTTTTCGCAGTTTTAGATACACTCTGATTATCCGCCAAAGAAGTCATTAATCCAACAACAACAAGAGAAATAACAACAACCCCAATAACAACCAAATACTCAATAGTACCCTGCGCACGAGAAAACATATGAAGAATATTACTCAGAAGAATAAAAATCTAACTTGCCGTCTTAAAGCAAATAAAAATACTTGACAACGGGTTTTTAATAAAAAAACAACTAAAGTTTAATATCCCCCCTTTATTAAATGAAGTAAAAAAACAAATGAGAGCACATCGCAGAAGAAATTTAGAACATCATAGAAGAGCACCAAATT
>CAZIEL010000038.1:0-6278 GCA_964538165.1 uncultured archaeon
AGTTAATTTCATTTGGAGTAACAATCCTACCTGGATTTTCTAGACAAATTGGGTTGTTATTTATCTTGAAGTTAATTTTTAGACCATAAATATCAGTTCCTCCATAATACCAATTGAAATCTTGTCTATCTTTCCATCCAATTGGAGCGTTAGTTAAGAGGTATTCTTTTGAATAAGTAAAATAGGGGTCGGTAAGTTTAGATTGCCCATATTTATCTGCAAGAGGGATTAGGTGTTTTGAAATTTCGATAGTACTATTTCCTAAATCTGGTTGATCTGCGAGAACACCTTGTATTTGGGTAGTAGCTAGTGTTTGTTCATTGCTCCAAGAAATTCCATTATCCGAACTTCTATAAACAATACTTTTTTGTGAATTAATTTCTTTTAATTGAAAATTATAAAATTTATTCTCTTGCGGGAAAAATCTTGGGCTGAAAAAATCCCATAAATCAGTTCCTGATAGATCAACCATTCTATTAGAAAAGTTATTATCTAGACTCGTTGGGTCTTCACCAATTGCAACTAAGTGGTAAGGGATTTGTTTGTTAACATCTCTTCCATATTCATGAATAACCCCTTGCCCATCTTTCCAAATAAAAAAATAAGTGGTGTCAAGATAATAGAGATGTATTTTTCCATCTTTTTGAGTAACTCCTCTTGGAAATCCAGCTCCATAAAGTAAATTGTATGGATTTCCTTGTCCTGGCTGTTTGTATTTTTGAGCAACATAATCTGCTCCTGCTAAAGAAATTATGTTAGAGTTAATTACAGGTTTCCATGTTGAACTTGTTGGATTAGTTTTCCATCCATCATAAGTCCAGATTTCATAAGGCCCTTGGGGAAGATTGGCTCTTGCAACATAAATTGAAAGAATTCCTGAAGGGGGTGTGTATGATTCAAAGTAGTTGTAATATTTTCCTTTGTAATAAATTAATACATTTGAACAAGCGCCTTGCCAGAGATTTTCTTGTGCTCTCATAATAACTCCCCAACCAGTTCCCAGATTAGTGTTTGGATCTTTTTGAAATCCAATCCATGCGTTGTAATCCGTTCTAAATTCCCAAAAATATCCATCCTTAGCCCAATTTCTCTGAACTTTCCAGTCTTTTTGATAATACCAAAATTGATTTTCTGTTATTGCGTTTACAATAGAAGTAGCAGTTGACCAGCTTGAACCATTATTATCAGAATTTTGATATCTAATTTTATCAGTAGAATAAGTGGCGGTTTCTCTCCAGTCCGGAGCATAATTTTGGTTAAATGATTCTCCAGAGGAACAATAAGTCAAATGAATCTTTCCTTGATCATCCCTAATAAAGGAATTAAGAGTTGCATAATAACTTCCTTCTTGTCTTGCATTAATCCACATTCCAAGATCTTCAACTGAAGTAACTTGTAAGTTACTAGCAAAAGAAAAAGTGCAAAGTATAATTATTGTTATTGCTATTAAATATTTCATATAAATCCAAAAATACTTTTTTTAAGCAAAGTTTAGTTGTTTTCCATTTATTGCATCAATTATTATTATTCTTTCTTCTCCTGTTTTTTTCTTTAGTACTCCTTCCCAGATTGGTAGGAAGAGGTGTGTTACTTCTTTTACGGCAACATTTCCCCAAAGCTTTTTGAGTAAATCAGGAATTTCTTTTTCATTAAAATTAGGTGGAACAAGTGCAGCACTTTCAACTTCAGTTATAGGCATTTTTCCTACACTTGTAAGCATTTCGTGTAATGGTGTTGGGGGAAGATCCATTTCTATTTTGCTATCCGGCACGTATGCTGTGTGCCCTTTTTGATCAGTTATTGTTCCAATTAGTCCTTTTTTTGTTAAAGTATCAAGTATTCTTTTAGCATTTCCTTCTTCCATTCTCATAAATGCTGCAACATCTTTTGAAGTTCTCTTCTTTTCAGCAACTAATTTTAAAACGGTTGTTTCTGCTTCGCTTAGATTAAGTAGAACTGGAAGTCCCTTACTTTCAACAAGATTACCTCTATCTTCGTGGATAAATTCTCCCGTTAGAGAATTAATGTATGCTTCTCCAACATGAAAAGCTTCCTTGTGACTAAAGTATTTGTATTTTACTTTATAGATTTGTGCGTGTTTTAGAGTTAATCTATCAAGGAATTCATTATCCAAGAAAAGGAATTTTTTTGTAATGCGCCCAGCAATCATCTTTCTTGCTTTTATTTCATCAATCTTTGGTTGAAGTGAAGTTAATTCAACTTTTTCTTCAAAATCATGTAACTTATTTTCTAACTCATCAAGTTCTTTTCCAAGTTTTTTAACTTTAATAGTTTTATTATCCCCCTCGATTTCTGCATTTTCTAACTCTTCTTCAGCTTGTTTTTCTTTTTCTTCTTCTTTTTCAGCTTCCATTTCTTCTAAAACTCCAGGCGCGTAAACCGCATTATCAACTGCATAAATTCCTTTTTTCTCAAGTTCTTTTAAGATGGAATCAAGAGTAACATTTTTTTTGTAAGTATTATTAAGTGTTTCAAGTGTTTCTTTTACGCTTTCAATTTGAATGCTTGGATCTTTTTGTAGTTGTCTTACAACAATATTTACTGCTAGTGTCTCAACTTGGTTTTCTGCAAGTTCTTGTTTTATTTCAGTAGTCTCAGCATCACGACCTTCGTGTTGACTCATTCTTGGTCGAATACTCATTATGAATGCTCTGCTTGTAGTTTCACTTCTATCCCCAGTAAGAGCAATTCCGACAGGCATTGTTTTAATGAAATTTGATCTCTTGTATTGGCCTGGCACAATTGTTGGAGTTCTTTTTGAGATTGCTTTAATATCATCATCAAAAACTAATTTGTGTGCCATTATTACATCAAGTTGAGAGAGTACTCTTGAATCAATTGCACTTGGTTGCTGAGTAGCAAATACAAGTGAACAACCCGGTCTTCTTCCTTGTTTTACATATTCCACAAGTGCACTACTTGCTGGAGTTTTTTGATTTCCTCCAGGGATTAGTGTGTGAGCTTCATCAATAAATAACCAAGTTGGAGGAATATTTAACTCAACTAAATCTTCAGGATTATCTTCATTTTCAAACTTTCCAGCAGCTTCTCTTCTTGTTCCTAGTTTTCTTGCTTGAAGTAATCTTCTTGAAATAAGTCCAACAACGAGTGCTCCAACATTATCCTCTAAGAAACTTGTATCAAGAATTGTCATTTGTCCTGCTCTTGAAAGTAATCCAAGAGAAGTTCCCTTATCATCAAAAATTCCCCAGTGTTTTGCTGCATCAAATCTTGAAACAAGTGCTCTAATAGAATCAGCTTTATATCCTTTTTCTCTATCATTTAGTTCCGCATCAAACTCAAAACATTTACTTAAATCATCAAGAGAGAAAGTGTTTTGTTTTCCTCTAATTTCTTTTCCTTCGGTTGAAGTATAACCTGATTTGACTTTAATAATTCCTTTTTCCATTAAAAGTCCAGTTGGAGAAAATCTATCAATCCCAAAAGTCAAGCACCAATCTTCTGCGGTTAGTAATGCTGGTTGGATTGAGAAGACTGCATCATAAGTACTTTTTGGAACAGAATCCTTCATTCCAACTGGGATAAATACTTTAATATTATTTAATCCTCTTGGCATTAATCCCCATTTTGCTAAAAGTTCAAGTTCTTTTTCTTCTTTATTTGGATGCTTCATTGACCAAAATACTCCAATAGGATCAACAACAACAATTCCAACGTTTTTATTTTTTATTGCAAGTTCTTCAGCAACAACACCCAAAACATAGGATTTTCCTGATCCTCTTGCTCCGCAAACAAACACAACGTGTGGATTAAGTCCATCTAAATAAACATCAGTTCCTTCTTTATCTTTTTCATTTACTCTTCCAACATAAAGTCCCGCTTCTTCCCCATACTTCATTAAGATACTTTTCTTTCTTCCAATATATGCGTGACCCTCTTTACTCATTAAAAATTCTAGATCAGGTTTAATTGCACCATCTTTTGATTCTTCTGTATCTTCTTCTTCATTAGTAGCTTTTGGTAATCTTGGTTTTCCTTCTTCCTTTGGCTCAACTTCATCTTCTTCTACAATAGGTGCATCAATTCCTTCTTCCCTTGTGCCATCTTCTCTAAGAAGGGCTTCAGCAAGTTCTTCATACTCATGGGTTTCTCCTTTTTTCTTTGATTTAGAGTCTTCTTGTATTTTTACTCCGCGGTTAACTTTTATTTCTTCTTTAGCAGCCATCATTGCCTTATTTTTTATTACACTCTTAATGATATTTTTTTCAATTGGGTGTGCGGGTCCAGTATCTTCTTCCTCTTCTTCATCAACTGTCACTTTAAGATCAAGTTTTCCTCCATATCCTTTCCCATTTTTTTTAATACTCTCTTCTCCTTTCTTTATTGATTTCTCAAGTCCATCATCCACAATTTCATCAAAATTAGTGTTAGTTTTTTTTGGTTTTTTTCCGCCCGCATCTACTGCATCAAAAGCATCAGTAGTGCTATCAAATTCTTCGTTGTTCTCTTTGTTTCTTTTATTATTTTCTTCTGTTTCAACTTCTCCAAAAATAGTTGGCTCGACGTTTCCTGAATCCTCTATTTCATCATCATCCTCATCTTCATCACTTTCGTCATCATCTTCTTTTTTTTCAGTTTTATCTTCATTAATCTTTTCTTCTATCTTGAGTGCTTGTTTTTCCTTGATTTTTTTTAATTCTTCAGCTTTTTCAGCTAATTTTTTTCTAGCCTCTTTTTCCTCTTCATCTTCTTCAAAAACTTCATCAAACATATCCTTGCTCTCGCTCTCAATGCTTTCTTCAACTCTATCACTGTAAATGGATTTATTTTCTTCAGACATAATAAGCTCACTATTGAATTATGAATAATAAGGCTTTTCGCAGTTTAAATACTTTTTCTTGGTCTTAATTCTTTTTTGAACTCAATGTATGAGAATAAACAAAGCCCCAAAAGTCCTATAATGAAAGGAATGAACAAAAGGATTGTAAAATAAGTTGGCAAAACCATTCCTATTAGGAATAATGCTCCAAACAAGTTAAACAACTTTCCTCCCAATTTGTGAGTTTTTTCCCAAACTTTTTCGCTTTCCCAAGTCCAAGGAGTACGAATTCCAACAAAGTAATTAATTTTTGTTTTAGGTAGAATGTATCCAATCGCAAAGAGTAATAATCCCATTCCTGGGTTAAGTAATTGAAGAATATTTCTCTCAAATCCAATGTTAAGTGCAATAATTATTCCAAATATGTAAACCATAAAATTTGCAAAAACTGCAATAAATACATTGTATTCTCTTCTAAATGTTTGAATATTTTCTTGCATTGGATCAAATTTTGGCAAAAAGTATAAAAAAGCAGTTAAAATTATGGTTAGTATTGGAAAAAATGCTAATAAAACTTCTTTTGGCATATAACCATTAACCGCTCCATTTACATCCCAATGTGAAGCAACTTTCTCTGGTAAATAATTAGAAAAGAAAAAACTCATTCCCACAGATAGCATTACTGCTGCAATAGTAATTTGGATAAATATGTTTGAAAGAGGGGGAATTCTTTCTCTTTTATTTGCCGTTTTCTTTTGTAATTTTTTTGCTTTCATAACGAAGAACTATGGTGTTATCAAATATTTATACTCTCCTATTTGCTAAAAGGGGTTTTTATTCTTGAGAAGTTTGTTATGTGGAAGTAATTAATTGGAAAAGTATTTAATTGAGTAATTTCTTTGTTAAGTTATGGTTCTAAAAATAAGAAATATATTCGCAGGTATTGGAATAATTATAATTCTTATAATATTTTTTGGGTTTTTTCTTTATATGAATCCAACAAATCCTGACGCAATGTATCCAAATGATACGGTTGTAACATTGGAAGAAAATGGTGTTCAAAGACTATTTTTAATTCACTCTCCAAAAAGTTATTCTTCTGAAAAAAAATATCCTGTTGTTTTGGTTCTTCATGGAGGGGGATCAAATGCGCGTAATGTACGTAAATTGACTGCTTTTAATGATAAAGCAGATGCTGAAGGAATAATTGTAGTTTATCCTCAAGGGACAGGAGATGAGAAGTTAGGTTCATTTCAAGGTTCTTGGAATAATGGTCCAATAGCTGGCGGAAAAGCTTTTGATAATAATGTTGATGATATTAGTTTTTTGATGAATGTACTTGATTATGTTGAAAATAATTACTCTGTTGACAAAAATATGATTTATTCTACCGGTATTTCAATGGGGGGAATGATGTCTTATCACTTGGCTTGTGAAAAAGCAGATAGGATTGCAGCAATAGCTCCAATTGGAGCGG
>CAZIEL010000038.1:6378-8499 GCA_964538165.1 uncultured archaeon
CAATTGGAGCGGGACATGCTTGGCCAGGTTCAGTTGATTCAACAAAAGGAACAATTCTCGAAAACTATTTGGGTTCTCCAACACAAGATATAAGTGCTAACGATTTAATGTGGGATTTTTTTAAAAACCATCCAATGCAATGAATTACTTTTCTTGGTAATTTAACTTTTTTTTGAAAATTTGGCTCTTTTTCCAAATAATTGTGTAAAAATATTTTTTTGCTCGTTTTTTGTAACCTTTCAATAAGTATTTAAACTAAATTATTATAATATTTCACAGTGTTGGGAGTTACATCAAGTAAAATGCAATGCGTTTTATAAGATGCCGAGCAAAACAACTAGTTTTGTAAGGGAGGAGGCAAATCATACCGCTAGTCGGATCCCTGGTTTGCTTCTTTTACATTTATTTTGTAAAAAAAACTGTTTTTGGTGAAATTTTGTCTACTTTAAAAGTAATTTGTAAAGACGATAAATTGTTTCCCGAATATCATAGTAAGAAAGCTGCTGCAATTGATCTAAAATCATCAGGAAATTATTTAATTAATTTGGATTTTGTTGCTGAAGAACTCTCTGTTGAAAAATATGTTCTTGGTCCAGGTGAGCGAGTTTTAGTAAAAACAGGATTAATAATTGAATTGCCAAAGGGTTGTTTTGGGAGTATTAGAGGACGCTCGGGTCTTTCACTCAAACAAGGCATAAATTTGCTAGGAGGAGTAATTGATGAAGACTATAGGGGCGAAATAGGAGTCATACTACAAAATTCTTCAAAAAAGCCTTTTGAGATTAATAAATATGATCGAATTGCCCAACTAATTATACAAAAATATGAATCTTGCAAAATAATTAAATCCAAAGAACTTTCTTCTTCTACTCGTGGGCAAAACGGTTTTGGTTCTTCAGGAAAGTGACTTGGAAACATATAAATACTGATAAGTAATTAATCAAGTATGAGAAAAATAGTTCTGTTTGTTTTACTAATATTATTAGCGATGCTTGTTTTTTCTGCAGAACCAAGTTCAACTGATGTTAATTTGGATAATAGTTCAGTTGATGTGCTTCAATATTGTTCTTCAAAAGAATTTGTTGGAGAAAATTGCGAGGATATTAAAGCAATTAGAGGAGAAATTGATTCTACTTATGATAAATATGTCAGCTGGTGCAATGAATTACAGTTAACTCCCGAAAATATTAACACATTCACTCAAAACTTTATGGGGTGTGTTAAAGAATTAAATTCGGCAGATAACCCTAACTCAAAGCCAATGCTTGAAAATGGTTGTGATCCTAAAGCATTACTTTATTCTTATTTTGTTGGCAATCCCGAAGACAAAGTAGGCATTAATTTTGAAAAGTTTTATGCCTCTTACCAAGATATATGCAGACAAATAGGAAAAGAACCCGCACCAAGTGATTCAATTAAGGCATTTTTAGTTTCTCAAAAAATGATTGAGGGCGTGCGAGTAGTGACTGAGGGAGATTCAGATAGGGTTTATGGGTTAAGCATTGTTAATCAACCTGCGAAAAATTCAACAAAAGACCAAACGAATATTGACTCTAGTTTGCTTGGAGGATTAATAAGTATTTTCAACAACACAACTTTTTTGATAATAGTAATAATAGCAATTTTGATTTTAATTGTTATTGTGATAATAGTTTCTTTCTTTTTACTAAAAAAGAAACAAAATGATATTATTAATGAAATGAAAGCAGTTAGAGAAAAAATGATTGCTCTTGAAAGAACTTACTTGAAGGGCAAACTTGATGAATCTACTTATAGAAAACTAATGCAACAATACCAATTAAGATTAACCGAACTAGAACTTGAAATAGCTAGACTGAAAAAGAAACAAGAGAAAATTACTAAAGAACAAAAAGAAGAGTCTAACTGAAAGCTTTATAAACAAACTTTCCTAAATTCTAATTATGCGAAAGCAAAGCTTTAGCACAAAACAAATAAGAATGCGGAGTTGGCAGAGCGGTCAAATGCGCCTGGCTTGAGCTTGAGCCCTTTCTTTTAAAAAAAGAAAGTGCTATGTTATCCCAAAGAAAACTCTTGAAGATAACAAAGAACAGTTACCAGGTTTCCGAAAGGAAGCGGGAGTTCAAATCTCTCACTCCGCGT
>CAZIEL010000039.1:0-8277 GCA_964538165.1 uncultured archaeon
ATTTTTCAGCAGAACACCTAAAAATCGATCCTTTATAAAGTTTTGTCCCAAAGCCTTATCTATTAAAGAAAACAAAAAGCGAGATTTAAATATACAAAAAACATTATTTTAATGCTAAATTAGTGATTTTTATGATAAATGAACAAGTAATGATTGATACAGTTCAACGTATGTTTGACGCCGGCATTGATGAAGCAACAGTTCTTTCTACTCTTGTTGATACTGGCCTTACTCAAGAAGAAGCAAATACGGTTGTTCAAAAAGTAAAGTCTCCAAAGGCAGAGGAAGTACAAGAACAAAGTAATCAACAACAAGCACCCATTGAAGATGTTAAAGTTTTAAGAGCCCAAGTTGAGGCCCAATCTCAACAACAAGAACTTCATGAAACTACGACTCACACAATGCTTAATATGCAGGATCAAAAAATTGATGATGTAACAAAAAAAGTTGATGAAGTTAAAGAAGTTATTTCCAATCAATCTTCAGCAGTAGATCCTTCTCTTTCTTATAGGGTTTCTGAACTTGAGAAAAAACTTGAGGAAGTTAATGCCGCTTCTAAAGCTTCTCTTGATTTACTTGGTAAGATTCTTGAGACTAACAGAAAAATATTAACTGAACTTGAAGCAAAAAAATAGTTTCACTTAAATATTTCTTTTAGTTCAGCAAAAAAGTTTTTTGATATTTGAGGAGTTTTATCCACAGCTTTTCTAAAGTTATATTCTGTGTGCGGAGTCCCAATTAGTCCTTCCGCAAATTGTTTTGATGCTCCTTTTACATATGAATCAAATTTTGCTTGGGGATAGGAAGCATCTGTTTTTTTCATATCTTCCCAAGCCAATTTTGATTTGTTTTTTACAGGAGTATAAATAAAAGTTATTACTGTAATTATTAAGAATACAAATCCTAACCACTCAAGTTTTGCAAATAAAAAAAGCATTGCAACTATAAATGAAGTTAAACACAAATAATAATTCATTTTATCTTTCTCCATTAAAATAAATTATTCTCCGCCCGGCATTCCACCCATTCCGCCCATTCCACCAAGTAGTCCTGCGTATGGATCTGCGGGAGCTTCTTCTTTTCCTAACCCCATAATGTAACCAAGTGCTAATAAAACAATTATTGCCATAAACCAATATTCTTTCATTCCACCCATACTGTTAATGAAATATAAAACAAAAACTGACAATATTAATAGAATGCTCGCCTTAATGTCTTTTGATGCAAGAATTAGTATCATTGTTATTCCGAGTACAACCCAAAACTCGCTTAATTGTATTGCAAATCCAATTATTGCAATTGCTATAACAAATGTTAACAAATCCACTTTAAACCACTTACCTTACTTGTCCTTTTGGCACTCTTTCCAATAAATCTTTTCCAAATATTGACCAAAGGAACAATAAGAATGGAACCCAAATTAGTTCTGGGAAACTGTAAAACAGTAAGTACATTATTAGTATTGCTAAAATTAATCCAATTCTTGGCCCAACTTGTTTTTTTGCCCAAGCATAAATCCACAAAAAATATATTATAAATAAAATTAGCGCTAAAGTCAAAAATAAATCTTCTCCCGCAAGGGCACCAATAAAATCTATTTCTAAAAACATTGTCTCATTCTCCTAAGTATTATTGTTTGTCTTTCAATTAAAACCTTTTGGATTCACTTTTTTAACCTGGTTTTGGTTTAAATACATCCATAACAGTTTTTGATCCCCAAGTAACTGTACTAAATATTCCAAATGTTGCTAGTGTGATTGCAAACCATCCTGTTGCTCCAATCCACCACCATTTAATTACCAAGAAATAAATTAATACTCCTGAAATTACTAGGGTTAGTACTCCATTTCCCAAATAACCTTGCACAGTCCTATAAATCACAAAAACTAATATTACTTTTACAATTATATCAATTGCAGGAACAAAGTACATTAATACTGGAAGCAAAAATACTAACGCAATCATTAGCCCGATTGCTATTAAAATAAAATTTCCTTTTTCATCAAGATATAATTTTTCCATTTGTATCACGCAGTCACATTGCTCCAACTCTTCTTCTCATTTCCATTAATTTGTGTTTTCTATCTCTAGCATCTTGCCCATTAGGTTGTCCGGGCAAATCTTCTCCCCCTTGCATTTGTTGTTCCATCATTGCTTGAGGAGCTAATATAAAGAAATCCATCATTAATTGAGTAATCCCGAACAAAACTAACATGTATAATATGTAAATTCCGCCAAACACATAAAAATAATCAAATATAATAAACCAAGATAGTACTATTATTAGTAATAAAGCTAGTGGTCCTTTACCTAAGTGTTGAGTTACATATGAAACAATTGTCATTAACACAAATAATTTTAGTACTAGTGTCATATCACTAAATAATTCATCAATAAATAACAAAAAAGGCTGTATCGCCACAAGTAGCATGAATGCTTGGATCATTTGATCAACATTAGCTTATAGGATTTTGTAATATAAAAGAGTTGCTCTTGCTTTTAACTTGTTCCAACCAAACTTAGTTCTTTGTTGTATTGGCTATCTATTCCACCAACTGTTGTTTCTATTACTGCAGGGTTCCACCAATAAGTACTTGATGAACCATCATTTGATACGCAAACATAACCGTTTTCTACTGCACTAAATAAATCATCAAGTGTTTTAATGTAATTTGATCCTGAGTTGTATTCCATTCCGTCAATTCCATTTAATTCTACTAGTGAAGAAAAATCATCATTTGGAGTCCAAATTGAAGTATTTGCTTCTTCTGATTGTAATAAGTAACTTGTTCCATCTATTGGTGCATAAAGTACTGTCTTTAGATACATTACTCCAGACCTTGATGTTTCATCGAAACTAAATCCATAAGCATTATCAGCAATTTCATCAATTAAATAATCTGGTGAATCATTATATGTTTCAACTGCATTTGCGCCGTAATAATCTTTGCTTTTTGCTGCTCCTGTCCAATAAGTTACATTTCCTGAATTTGTTACCGCCCCACTACTATTTGCAATACTAAAAGCTAAGTCTCCGCTTGTTCCAGCTAAATCATATTTAACTATTACTGGTGTTGCATAATTTGGAGAGAGCGTTATTGTTGCATCATCCCCACTCGAAGTTATTGATGCTACTTGTGCTCTTGTTGCTACTTGTGCGTTTAACATATCAAAATCCGATCCGCTTGAAGTAGTTACAGTGGTTACTCCATTTCCTGTCGCATTGTATTTAGTATAAATATTTCCTCCGCCCGAAGAAATGGTTAATACATTTCCATCATTAGAATAAACGTTTCCATATCCTTGTCTATCCCCAGTACTCATTCCAACTTCTCCATCAAATGGCATATTGTATAATGGCGAATCAACTGAAGGGGTTTTTACTAAAAGTAAAGTTACTTCTATTGTTGTATTATCCCCATCAATCACCCTAAATCCATTTGGTGAATCAATATTAATCCAAACATCATATAATCCTGCAACAAAATCGTTTGTTCCTTGGAATTTTTTCACAATTGTAAAGTTTCCTGAATCCAAGTAATCAAGTATTTCTTTTTGTTCTGCTGTCACACTTGCTTTTGTTGCTATTTTGTTTTGGTAATAACTCTTAAAATCTTTAAAGAAATCATCAGTAAATGCATCTTTCATTAAGTATGCTCCAAAGTTAATGTGATTTCCAAGATCAGTCAAATCTTCAATATTTTGTGTACTATAATATGGGTCTGACATATTTTCAACGTAATAAACAATTCCTGGTATTCCTGATACAGCGCTTGTTGTTGTTTCAATCCAACAATTTGCATCACTTGCCTTATTTAGGAATGCTCTTGTCACGGATAATCTGTCTCCTTTTTCTCCGTTAACAATTGCGGTGAAAGTATAAACAATATTTGCTTCAGGTGTACTATATGGCCCAATTGTTATTTGGCTTGATCCTTGCGGAATAGTCCACTGTTCTACATCATTAGTTGCTTCTCCACTTCCTTTCCAAGCATAAGACATATAACTTAATTGATCCGCTCCACTATTGTTAACAATTGTTACAGTTGCAGTTGCTCTATCAAGAGTTGTATCAACATTAATTGTAATATCATCCACCCCAATTACTCCCGCTCCAACAGTATTATCTTCATCATTTATTTCTGCTACTGATGCTTCTACTGCTTCATCAATCGTATCTGGCGGGCAAGCAAAATTATTTGCATTTGCTTTTTCGAAAGCATCAATATGTGCCATTCTTTTGATTAAAGAAATTGTAAATTGTGTCGCATCACAATAAACATAATCCGGATTCACATAATCACACATATCTTCATCCACATCATCCCATTCCCAATCAAGAGATATTTTTGGTACAGCATTCGCTCCAGTGCTTCCAGTTAATGAACCCATATAACAAGAATTTGCTTTGTTAATGTATGCTTCTTCATCAACCGCTTCTCCAGTAACTACTCTCATGTGATATTTTTGCGAATAAGTAGTTGAAGATACTCCCGTACAAAGTCCTTCATTAACATCAGATCCAATCCAATATTCTCCGAAATTTCCATTCTTACAAAATACATCATAATCGCTTTCACTTGTAGAAGAATGACTAGTGTCTTCAGTTACAGAAAGAGATTGGTTTCCATGATTGTGTTCAGTTGCTGTAATTGTTAGAGTTCCATATTCTGCTTGCGCATCATTAATTCCGCCAGTATTTTCAAAATCAATTGCAACGGTTTCTTCATCAGTTGTATAATATGCATCCTCAAAGTTCCAAGAAGTCCCAATTCCATCCAAAGTGAAAGTTAAATCACCTGCATCAGCATCAACATGATGCTCTGCATTCGAATCCCCTTCAGGGTTTGTTACAGAAACATCAGTTCCTTGTAATAAAATTACAAAATCATCATAACCCACAACAGCATAATTCTCCGCACACTTATACAAATTCGCGTTCCCCATCAAATACCCAGCAATAACAGCCGCAGCAATCGTAGTAATAACTCCCTTCCAATTAGTTGCGGATGTAGTGGTTGATTGTTTAGCAAAAAATAATTTATCAAGCTTTTCATTTGGATCAGGAAGGGTACCAGCTGGTTGCCAACCTGGTGAATTTACAGCTCCTTGAATAGTATTTGCTCTTGTCCCAGTAAATGGAGTTGCAACATGTCCGTAAATTGTTGTATCACCAACAACAAGCCCCTGTTGAGAAGTAACAATATTATTTCCCATTCCTCCCGCAGTAGCAGAATGTACAACTATATTATTTCCTGTATTTTGTGAAGTATAATATGTAGTACTTGGTGAAGTTGATCCGCCAGTGTAAGTTTGTGTCATTGCAACATTATAAGTTCCAGTAGTTCCAGTAACAGGAGTAGCTCCAATTGTTGTCATATTATAAGTGCCAGTATAAGGTGTACCATTTGCATTAATCAAAAGACCCGTAGAGTTATCAATATAAGCAATATTTCCTGATGCATCTGTTACATAATTATAAGACGAACTTAATAACCCATCATTGTCATTAACAGTTATAGCTGCAGCAGGAATACCAGAATCCCCACTAACAGATTCCCCAATAAATCCACCTTGTTGAATATCTAAATCCCCACCATCAGCAGTAGTATAAAATCTATTATCTGAAGCAGCAATACTTTGATCTGTTTGAGTCCCCATTGAAGTAGCATCTGCTTTTTGTGCAGCATCAAATCCTTCTCCATCACTATCTTTTACTTCTCTTTCTGTTGTTGTTGATGATTTTCCATAGAAACTTGATATCATGCTTCCGATTGATGCTCCTATCATTGCTCCAGCTAGTGCATTTGACCAACTAAAATCTGCGTCTTCTTTTCCCCATATGCATTCGTTTGCTTTTACGTTTACTGTTTGCGAAACCATTTGGTTTGTTAGTATTACTGAGTCTATTGATCCGCTTCCTTCTAGATTGAGTTCGTATTTGTTTAAGTTAAAGAATTTTGCTTCTGGTTCTCTAAATGCTACTGTTACTTCTCCAATATAAGAAAATCCTGCTGTTCCTTCTGTTCTTGCGTGTACGCTTATTCCATACATGCCTGGGTAAGTTGGTCCATATGCGGATATTTCTTTTGATTCATTGTTTAGTGTAAATGATTTTGTGCTTAGAGTTATTTTTCCATCTGTTCCGCCTGAGCACCCTGAGTCTCCTTTGCACAATATTACATCAATATCTTGTCCTAAGCATTTTGCGGTGTCTACTGTAATTGTTGCAGTTTCATCAAATCCTACTGTGCTTGAGCTTCCTGTTATTGTCATGCAGTCTTTTAGGTTTATTACATCTGTTGTGAATGTTAGGGTGCTTGGTGTGCTTCCTATTGTTTGGTCTTGGAATTTTGCTTCAAATCCAATTTGTAATTGTACTGATTGTCCTACGGCTTGGGTTGAGGGAGAATAAATTATTGTTCCGTATAGTTTTTCTCCGGCATTTATTTCGTTAAAAGCTAGTCTTTTTGTTCCATCAAGTGATGTTCTTACTGCTTTTGATCCATTTGTTGTTTTTATTGTTATTTCTGCTGTTCCATAAATGTCTGCGGGGGATGTTACGTATAGTGCATCAAGGGGAATATTTGTCTCATCTGTTTGACAAGCGTTTTGTAATTCAATATCATATCTAACTTGTCCGCCTTCTGTTACGGCTGTTGTTGCGGAGTCTGCTTTGATTACTAAACAATTTGATCCGGGGTTTGCGTCGCTTGATACATCTATTTGAATTGGTATTTCAATATCATAAGTTAAATGTAGGGAAGTTTCTTCGAAAGTAATTTTGATTGTTCCATCCATGCTTATTGGTTCAAGGAAATTGTCTTCAGTTATGCTATTTAGCAATTTTACAACCAATAAATCAAGTGTTAGTGTGTCTTCGGACGGAACTGTTTTTTCTTCGCTCGTTAATTCTTCAACATATCCAATTAGTGCTCCTTCATTAATTACTTCAGATAGAGAAGCATCTATTTCAATGTCTTTTATTACTAAATCGTGTTGTGAAGCGTTTGCGAAACTCATTTCTACAGTTTCATCTCTTTGAGAATAAGTGTTTAGTGAAACATTTATGCTTGATGGAGAAAATGTTATTGGTGTTGTTGATACTGTTACGGAGTAGCTTTGTGAAGAGTATCCTTCCATTGATATTTCTAGTATTACACTTGATCCATCAAATAGTGCTCCTGAATCTACTGTTGCTTTTCCCATTCTGTCGGATACTTCTGAGTCCATTAAGTATTTTTCATATCCTGGTTCTTTTGCAAATGTTTTTACTGTTGCTCCTGGCATATAGTTTCCTTGATCATCAAATAATTGTACTGTTATTGGAGTATTGATTAGGGCAGGAATAAAATTTGGGGTTATCGTTAGTGAGAAATCTTTTTCTTTTACTATTGTGAAACTTATTTCTTTTTCATAAATTATTCTTCCCTCAGATCGGAATTGGAATTTTATTGCTTCAGCTCCATCTTTTTTTCCTTGCATTGTTAGGGTTGTATCAATTTTTGTATTTTGTTCGAATGATTCAAGTGGAATTCCTTCTGCCCCATAAGTAGTGTTTGGAGAAGAATATTCTCCAACAGTATCTTTTACATCATAACTAGTTAGTTGGATTCTTTTTTCATTTGCTGCACTCGAATCCCCAACTACTATTATGTTCATGTACACTGGTTTTGTATCTGCCCCATAGTCAAGCCCGGTGTTGTTTAATATGCTTACGTGGTATGTGTAGTTTACTACTTGTTTTAGATCAAATGGCGGATCAATGTAGAGTTGTTCTTTTTGAGAGTATAACCATTCTGAACTTGCACAAAATCCTTCTGTACATTCAGCTTCTGTTCCAACATAATATGGATCACTTTCTTTACAATCAGCATAAAAGTCTTCATCAGCATTACTCTCTGGCACTCTAATATCATCAAATTGTCCTCTGTAATAAAATCTTAGTTCTTGATTTGGTGGTGCGGTTTTCTTTATTCTAAACCACACTTTTACTTCTCGAGTTGCTTTTCCAAAATTGTCCCATTTTATATTTGTCCATTTTGCTAGTCCATCAGTAGTGTTTTCTGAATCATAATCATATCCTTTTGTGGGATCATAAGTTACTCCTCTTGTTTCGGTTACATTTGCTGCTTCTACCGTATCAATTTCCATGTAGTCATTAACCATCATTGTTTGTGTTCCAACTCTAAAGTGTATTATTACATTATTGTATTCGTCGTCAGAGTTTACATTAAATTTAGCATAATACTTTTTTCCAGCAGCGAGTGTTTGTAC
>CAZIEL010000040.1:0-8200 GCA_964538165.1 uncultured archaeon
ATGAAAGAACCAAGTCTTGAAGAAGTTTTTTTGAATTTAACTGGGGAAAAGATGAAGGCTGATTAGTGGTTGGTATGAAGTTGTTTGATATCTTTTGGAAAGAAGTTTCTTTAATAAAAACTCAGCGAATTGCTTTACTCTTAATTCTGTTATATCCATTACTTACTTCAGCTCTTCTCTTATTTGCTTTTTCTGGTTTTGATGTTGCAAAATTAGGTGCAATTAAAGTAGGAGTTAATTCAGAACTTTCGGGAGATAATAATTTTATTTCTCAGATTGGTTCTGATTCAAGAATCAAAATTATTGATTATTCTGATTTTAATTCCATGCTTAATTCAATAAAGAAAAAAGAAATTGTTTTGGGTCTTAAAGTCACGCAAGAATCTTCAGGCAGAATTATTGTAGGGATGTTTTATGATAATTCTAATTTGCTTTCTTCCCAAATTTTTATGAGTCTTGCAAAAGCCATTGTTCAAACAGTAACTGTTTCCACCACACAAGAAAAATTATCCAAAATTTGGGAACCTATGTCGAGTATGGCTGCAAATATTGATTCAGAAATAGCGCGTGTTAATCAATTTAAATTGGATTTGAATTCTGCTGAAAAATCTCTTGATCAGTTAGAGATAGATTTAAATGAATTAGATTTTTCTGAAATTAGATCAATTTTAAGTGAACAAGAAAGTAATGTGGATTATTATAAATCAACAAATAATGCTTTTGATTCTGAAATGTCTGATTTTGAGTCTTCTTTTGAGGATCTGAAAGGAGAACTTGATGCGTTTAAATTAAGGATAACAACTTATCGTGCTGATTTGAATGATTTAAGTTCACAAATTGTT
Source organism: uncultured archaeon (assembly GCA_964538165.1). Lineage (GTDB taxonomy): Archaea > Iainarchaeota > Iainarchaeia > Iainarchaeales > JAAZKV01 > JAAZKV01. The sequence goes on from CAZIEL010000040.1 coordinate 843, forward strand.
ATTACTCAAGGGGTACTTGATGAAGTAATAACTAACTTGTCTGTTTTATCCGATCTTCCTGTTGATGATGCGGCAGTAGTACAAGGAGAGTTAGCAAAACTTGTTGCTCTTAGAAATAAACTTTCTTCATGGAATTTGACAATTGTTGAGATAGAATCATATTTTGATGAAATTGAGGATGATGATTCAGAGTTAAACCAAACTATTGCTGAGGCAGATAGTTTGTTTGCCGAGCTTGAGACTGAATCCAACGATATTTCTGACTTATTATCCACTTCAGGATCAGATATTAATTCAGTTAGTGAAAAATTAAATGTTTTTGAAGATTCTTTAAGTGAAGTAACCGCACTTATTGCTGATTCAAGAAAATCAAAAGTTGAGATTACTGATAAGTTGAATAAATCTTCTTCAGCGTTAGTAGTTTTTGCAAAAGAAATTAAAGGATTTTTTGATATTGATTCTTCAATTCTTGCTCAACCAGTAAGGTTTGGTGTTAATCCAATCTTTTCTTCAAATTCTTCAGGGATAATGGTTTCAAACGCAACAATAATTGTACTTATTTTAACTTGTCTATTACTAACTTCATTGACTACAATAATTGAAAAGAATCAAAACGTTCACTTAAGAGTCGCTTTAAGTCCAACAAGTAGATTTACTTTAATTTTGGGAAAAATACTTGGGCAATTATTTATTTCGCTTGTTGAAGCCGCGATAATATTTATTGTGGCCATATTTGGTTTTGGGCTTGTGCTTAATTGCTCAATTTTTGAATTAGCTATTGCAATAATTCTTATTTCACTAAGTTTTATTTCTCTTGGATTATTAATTTCATTTTTTACAAATAATCAATCAACCGCAATTTTGTCTTCATTGTTAGTTATGGTTCCAATGATTTTCTTAAGTGGGATAATAATGCCGCTTGAGTTTATGGATCCATTAATGCAGCTATTGAGTTCCTTTTTGCCGTTAACAATTGCAAATCAAGTTCTTTTAGGGCTAGTTGTAAAGGGGCTTGCTCTATCCGAATTTGCTTTTGAACTTTCTTTCTTGATGTTAATCTTTTTTATTATTAGTGCAATTGTTTTATCAAGAAGGGTATAAACTTCACAATTGTTTTTTTCTTTTTTTCCTTTTTTCTCTCAAATAGGTACTTTTTTAAGGGCTTTTGAGAGGGTCTTTTTTGTTGAGTATAATGGATTTGCCATCAAGAGATGATTTTGTAGTAGTTAAGGTGACTCAGATTCTTGACTATGGTGCTTTTGTTGAATTACTAGAGTACAAGAACATTAGGGGTTTTGTTCACATTAGTAATGTTGCGTCTTCTTGGGTAAAAAATATTAGAAATTTTGTAAAAATGAATCAAGTTAGGGTTGCAAAAGTTCTCAACGTTGATATGACAAAGAATCAAATTGATCTAAGTTTTGCTGGAGTTAATCCAATGCGAGAAAGACAAGTTTTGACTCAGTTTAAACAAATTAATCGTGAAGAAAAGTTAATTGAGATTCTTGCAAGAAATACTAAGAAACCTTTTGATGTTGTTTGGGCTGCTGTTGTTGATCCATTGACTGTTGCGCACGGTTCTCTTTATGAAGCTTTTGAAAAAATTGCTTTAGGTTATGATCCTAGTGATGTTTTAGAAAAAGAATGGGTTAATCCTGTTAAAGAGTTAGTAAAAAATAATATTGTTGTTTCAAAAAAAGAGATTTCTGGCGTATTAAAAATATCTACTCTCTCTTCTAATGGTTTGGAATTGATAAAAGAAGTTTTGAGTGATGTTGAAGCATGTAAAAATGGGGAAGTTAGTTATCTTGGAGGGGGAACTTACAAAGTTGCCTGTTCTGGTTTAACTTTTAAGGACGCAGATAAAGCGCTTTTAGCAGCCACAACTACTGCTGAGAAGAAAGCAAAAAAAATTGGGGTTGCTTTTGAATTTAAAAGAGATGAAAAGAAGTAATATTTATATAATTGATTTTTCCGCGTATTTTAGCTGGTGTTTATATCCCTTTTCTTCTAGAATCTCTGCATGCCTACAAAGATTCTTGTGACAAAAAAGCTTGCTCTTAAAGATGCTACTCTTATTGTTGGGTTACCTGGAATTGGTTTAGTTGGAAAGATTAGTGTTGATTATTTACTAAAACAATTTAAAACAGAGAAAGTTGCAGAAGTGTTGTCGGATTCTTTTCCTCCAAGTGTTCACACTAAGGAATCAAAAATTTATTTGATTAAGGATGAGGTTTTTCATTTTAACTACAAAGGAAAAGATTTTTTGTTTTTAGCAGGACCCGTTCAACCTACTCTTGATTTTAAAGTTGGTTCTTCACATGAACACTATGAATTTTCTGAAACACTAGTAAATTTTTTCAAAAGCATTGGAGTTAGTGAATTAATTACTCTTGCCGGAATTAATGTTGGGGACAATAGATTAAACAAAAAACCCGAAGTTATTGTTGCGGGTACGGATGATGAAATTTTGGCTCTTTGGAAAAAGGTTGGAGCAAAAGAAGATAAAAAAGAAGGATTAATCTCTGGAGCCGCTGGGCTTTTGGTTGGAATTGGAAAACTTCATGGGATTAAAGGAGTTTGTTTGATGGGTGAAACAAATCCTCAATTAGTTTATGGGGACCATGGTAGTGCAAAGCAAGTTATTGAGATCCTTTCAAAGAAATTTAATTTAAAAGTTAATATGAAGAGTATTGAAAAAGAAGCAAAGCAAATAGAAAAAGTGTTTAAAGAACTAACAACGAATTTAGAAGTTCCTGTTGATGAAGAAAAAATGTGCGGAAATTTAAGTTATGTTCGATAAAACTTGTGTTCCTCTTTGTTTAGTCATATTTTTTAAGAAAAGTTTCCTAAACTAGTTTGTTTTTTTGTTTGCTCTTCTTCGCAGAGAAGCTTTTTTAGATTTACTAAATCTTCCACTCCTTTTCTGCCGTTTCTTAAATGGTATGCTGGGTGATAAAGAAAATGCATTTTCGTATTATTATAATTAATTGTTTCGCCCACTCTCATTGCTTCTTTTCCAAAAATTCTTGCAGCACTTTTTCCCAAGAGAACTATTACAGTCGGATTAATTGATTTAATCATTTTCATTGTCAAGGGTAAAAAGTAATCTATTTCTTCTTGAGTTGGGGGTCTAATTTTTCCTTCTTCTCCAAGCGGAATAATTGGAACCGCATTAATTATTGCATATTCTGTGTTTTTTATTTTTAGTTCATTAACCCATTCTTCGAGTAGTTTTCCGCTTCTCCCAACAAAGGGTTTCCCTATTTGGTTTTCACTAAAACCGGGAGCTTCTCCAATAAAAAGTATTCTTGCTGAATCATCGCCTCTTCCAAAAACAATGTTTCCTTTTGTTTTTAGTACATTATTGTAAAGCGCGTGTGCTTTTGCATGATTAATTAGTTCTTCTCGCACTTGTTTTAGTTTACTACTCTCGTTTAATTCCATAAATTTAATTTACTAAAAAAATTTTGTTTGCTTGGGGGAGTTTTTAGAATAATCCAAAAAATTTTAGTATGAGCATTGCTCCAATTCCTGCGGGGCCAAATATTATTGCGATTACAAAACTAGGAATTGGGGGGAGGGATACTTGGAAGAAAAAAACACTTACCGCCCAAAGTAATCCTCCAAGAATACTATTTTCAACTATTTTTTTTAAATGAAGAACCATTACTATTGTTAGTATTATCAGTATTACTGCCGTAACTAGGACTATTGGGTTTCCAAAAAAGTTTATTGCTGCAGTTCCTGCTTCTTGGGTAACTTGTTGAGCAGTATTTCCAAAATCTACTCCTTGTGCAAAATCATTTATTCCTTCAAGAATTAATGTATTCATAGAATATTATTTGTTTTCACTTTCTTTAAACTTAACGGTGCTAAGTTTTTCTCAAATTGAATAAGTTAGCTTATTTTGCCTCTATAAGTACTTTTTTAAACACAAAAGTATGTGCTTATTTATGCCTGATGAATTGTGCAGGTATTTTAGTGAGTTTTATGCCAAGTTTTTCTGATGATCAAAAAAAGATTGCATTATTACTCTTATCTGAACCAAAAACAGAAGAAGAATTACACAAGCAATTAAATTTGCCCTATGATAGATTGAGTGTTGATTTAAAAGAAATGCTAAAACTAGGTTTAGTTCTAAAAGAAGGTTATCCCACAAAGTACAGATTAAGACAAGATATTATTGATGAACTCAAAAAAAGAAAAAATATTGCTGAAAAAGATTCTTTTAAGATAAAAATTAGAGCTATTATTGAAATGAAAGCTGTTGAAGAAAATTTATTAAAAAAACATTTGGGTAAAATAAAGAAGGCAATTGAAGAAGAACCAAGTTATACTATTTATTTTATTAATGAAGCAGAAATCGTTGAAGATGGTGAAATGTATGGTTCTTTTATTGAAACAATTTTAACCGTAAAAGATTTTCCTTCTCTTGTAAGGTTCTTGTTTTATTACGGCCCTTCTTCAGTTGAAGTAATTAAGCCAGAAAGAATAGAATTCTCTCAATATGAGTTCCAAGAAGGATTAATGTCTCTCTCAGAGATCTTTCAAGGATATGCGGATTATTTCACAAAACACCTAACTAAAGAAGAACTAGCAAAATTCTATAAAAAAATCTATGACTAAACGGAAATACTTCAATTTCTCTTAAAACCTTTTTTTGTTTTTAGTTGTAAAAAATAATTACTTTTTTATTCGTCACCGACAAATAACGAACTAAATTAAGGTTAATATTTTGCTCGAATTATTAATTCTTTATAGTTAAATTAGGCATTTAGTGCGTTTTGAGCAAGATTCGACAGTTAGTGGGGGGCACAAAACAGAAACACTTTGTTTGGCAATTGACGAAGGGCTTTTCTTGTGGAAGTGTATTTTTTGCCCTACTGGCGGACTTGTCGTAGGGGTCTTCGTTTTCTTCTCCATAACCTTTTTAAAGCCAAAGAACCACTTAGGTGTTATGCCTTAGACTTAAAGAGTAGTCTTCTATATGTCTTTAGTTGACTCGCTTTTTGGAAAAAAGGATTGTTTTTAGTTATTCACAATGAGGTGAAATTAGATGAAAGGACTGAATGTAAAAAGAATAGCTGCTATCGGATTAGGAGCAGCATTAGTAGGTTCAGTATTAGCACCAGCTGTTATGGCTGCAACTGTTAATAACTTAACTTCACTAAAAAAATCAGATATTGTTAACGACTCAGGAGTTCCTGTAGTTGACATTATCGTAGGATCACAAGGAAAAGCTCCTGATGTAGTATGGGCAGGTAATATTGCTGCAAAAGTAGCACAATTAGCTGTTTCCCCAGTTGCTGGCGCAGGCTCAGATAAAGCTGCTACTGTAACAATCGGTGGAAAAACTACTATGAGTGGAGAAGGTAGAGAAACAAAAATAGATTTATCAGTAGGCCCAGCATGGTTTGATATGACTGTTGATAATGGTAAAACACCATCATTAATAGATGATTCTGATTGGGAATATGACTATTTTGATGAAACAGAAACTATGGCTGTCAAAGAAACTTTGGATGCAAATGTAGATCTAGTTCTACAAGATGATCCTGAAGGAATTCTTGCAGGACAAACAGTTGGAAGTGTAACTGACGAAGGTATGATTGGATACACTGTATCTTTTGACCCAGCTTTGCCAGAATTCACTGACGGTAACGATGATATAGATTTAACAATCCCATTATTCGGAAAAACATGGGAAGTAAAATCTGTTTCACCAACAAAAATCGTATTAGGTGCTGACGAATTACCAACAAAAGTTTATGTTGGAGATTCAGTAACTGTAAAAGGAAAAGGAACTTACGCTGGTAAGGACTTAACTCTAACAGTAACAGAAGTTGCAAGAAGTAACCTTGCTGACACAGAATTTGTTACAGATCTTGCATTATATGACGGATCAACATTCATCAAGTCTGAAAGAGGACTTGGAGATGGTGCTGACGTTCAAGATAAGTTCGACTCCTATGTATCAACACCAAGATCAATTGATGTTGGAAGAGAAGGAGAGGGCGCAAAGAGATACGTTGACTTCCAAGTTGGAGAGGGAACAAAATTAACTCTTGAAGACGGAAAAGAATTCGGCGATGACGATAACACTAAAGCTGATAAGTGGGTTGTTACAATAGATCCAAGTTTGGAATATATAACAATCGCAAACAGTGCTGATATGACTTGGGATGTAGCAGATGCTGATTCTCCAGACATACAAGGCCCTGATTCAGACGCATATAGATACGGACCAATGGCTGAAGGAACTACAGTTGATATCGCAGACCAAGGTATGTATTTGTTCAAGTTTGAAGGAATGACAACTGAAGCAATGTACGGAGCAAAAATTGCTGACGCTACATTAACAACAGTAATGGATTCTCAATCAAGAGATGTTCCAATGTTCTTCGGACCATTCAGAGAAGGAGCTAAGAAAACAATAGAAATAGCTGATAGAACCTTCACTGTGTATGTAACAAGAGACGGTACTACTCTAAAAGCTTGGGATGGATCAAGTGTAGATGATGCTGAAAACGATACAGCAGATTATGATGAAATAACTATCGATTCAGGATTTGACGACACTGAACAACTTGAGTTAGATTTAGATTACGACACACAAGATGTAATTGACTACCAAGTAGTTTCTTACAACGATGGTGGAGACAACACAACATATTATTTAGCATTAGACGCAGATCAAAGCACTACTTTGAATGTGGATGTAGATAATGATACAGCTGACATAGTTTTCGACGGAACTTGGGTGGATATAGATACTAACGCAGATATACAAGTTAGTTATTATATGCCAACAAAGTTAGACGACGATATCCTAGAGAAATTCGTTTCTGGTGTTGAAACACTTGAACAAGAAGATATGGATAACTATGCAGCAGTATTCACTATCGATGATGGTGACGGTACAGCCATCAAAGCAAATGTTGATACAGATTCAGGAAATCTAATCGATTCAGATACTCATTATGCTGGATTAACAGGAACAGCTGTACAAGCAGTAATAGACAGTACTATAAAGTTGGATTCAACTGACGATAAGTACTTAGTTGCTACAGGAACAGCTTACGGTACTGAAGTATCTGTTGATGATTCAGAATTAGTATGGATGATCCCAGACACAGTAAGAAAAGAAGTTGCTTATTTGGGAAGTTCTGAATTAACATCTGAAACAAGTGGTGGAACAACATTCACTGATTTGAAAGTTGGAACTCCTCAAACTAAGGATGGAATAACTGCTACAGCTACAGCAATAACTGGCGGTGCAACAACTGGTTACACAGTTAACAAAGTTGGTAACATCGTTAAATTAGACACAGCTACACCAAACGGAAAATCAATCA
>CAZIEL010000041.1:0-8038 GCA_964538165.1 uncultured archaeon
TAAATAGGAGTGCAAACTCCTATTTAGACCTTTATAAAGGATTTGACCAGCGCCTTAAGCAACTTTTTAATTTAAAGGTTTGGTTTGACTAAAAAGAACTCCATTTAGCAGTATTTCCAGATTTTTATTTTTCGCAATAACTCAGTTAAAGCATTATTTCCATTTATCCAATTTATTCGTTCCAAATCAATATCAAACGAAGAATATGTTTCGGCAGGATATTGTGAACAAATTGGATTGCCTAAATAGTTACAAGAAATATTTGAGTCCGTGTAACTTACACCACCAGTACAATTTCCAATTTTTGACCATTTTTTTACTTGTTGTTGATTCCTCGGACAAAGTACTGGAAAAAGATTATAATTCCAATCACTTGCAATACAAGTTGGTGCTACTTGACAACTCATATAATTTAAACAATCAGGATCAGAACAATCAACAATCTCGTCAAAATCATTATCAACTCCGTCTGAACAGTTTTCGATTGGAATTGTGACATTAAAAGTTGTTGCATCAGTTGGTGCCATTGTAATAGGCACTCCTTCTGAATCAAATTGGAGTGGAACAATCCAAGTTTTTCTCCAATAATTGTGCGCTAAAATATAACTCTTCCTCATTACAGTTGCAGAAAACAACAATTCTCCACTTGGCCCCTCAAATATTCCTCCATGCCCATACGTATAATCAGTCCCCCCATAAATCCCATCATACAATATTCCTTGTTTTACTCCACAAGAAGGGTCACTTTCTTTCCCAATTTCTAAACACGCAATAGAATTAGCCATTTTATAAAATGTTGAATATGCTCTTGAATCAAAAAAATTTGCAGAATAGAATAAATAATATTTTCCATTTTTCTTTAATAATTCAACTCCTTCCACAATACACGTCCCCGGACTATATCCCGAATCTAACGGACTCTTATTTGATGCTACACACATATGCATTCTTTTTCCAGTTTTGTGATCATAAATAACTGCTTGAGAATCAACTACCCGATAATATTTTCCATCCGCATTTGTTAAAGTCGGGTCTTTTGAATCCAAGTGAACAATCGAATTATAATTTCCGTATGGCGACTTTTCTCCGTCCCCAAAATAAGTATAACCCATCCATAATTCAGTTCCATCCCAAAAATATTCTGAATCAAGTCTAGCCGAAATTGAACAACTCGAGTAAGGGCACCCAGACAAATATGGATCTGAATGTGGAATTGAATTTGAATTATAAGTAGATCCTTGATTTCTTAGGGGTAATGGCTCATACATACGTAATGCGTTTGCTCCAAAATAACTTGTTGGACCAAAAGGACCAAAAGGAGAAGAAGCATATGCACTCCAAATTGTTGTTTCTCCAACAGTTTCATTATTTTTTTCACTTGCAGAAAATCCTAAAAAATAAGTTCCTGGCCCAATTTTTATTACATCAGGCGCCCAAATGTTAACATATTTTTTATTGGGCGAAGATTGCCCATTTGACCAATTTATTTTTCCTAAGTTAGACATGTTGTTATTAACAAATAAACTTGTTGCTTTCCCCCAATGCAAAAAGTCTTTTGATTGTATTACATATATATTATCCCCACCAGTCATGTACATATAATAATTATTTCCTTCTTTTAGTATGGATGAATCACTAATTGAGCCCCCATATTGCGAATCAATAAAATTTACATTTAGTGTTTTTGTTCCGCCAGTAATGTTCGCTTTTGTTTCAACCCCAATAACTTTTACAGCATCAATACACCCCCAAATCCCACTTGCTCCAACAATCTTCAAATAATCCATTGGTTCGTTTGGAAGATTAGTAAAAGTATAAACTGCTCCATTAATTGTTTTTGTTGCAGTTTGGTCAATTCGAGTGTATTTGTTCGTAAAAATATCTTTTATCCAAATCTCAGAATAACCATAATTCAAAGCAGGACCTGCAAAATAGATTTCTATTTTGGTTGGAGTTACTCTTTTATCATAAGAAAGAAATAAGTGCCCCAAATCAGTTTTTTCAGTTTTACACCAATGTGCATTATCCACCCATGCTCCTTGAGCACTTGGCTCATTTGTTCCAACCGCATATCCCGATCCTTCTTTTGGATAATCTCCTTGAGAAGTTGCACCATAAGCCCATTGATCCAAAGCAAAAGAAATATCAAAAATTAGAATGCAGCAAAATATTATTAATAATATTTTATTTAGCATTAGTTATTAACCATTCTTGGATTTTTAATTGTTTTGACTCAAAACTTTTATGTTAAGGTTGATTAATTTGAATAAGAAAGAATTGCAAAAAGATTTTGAGCACAAAAAATATGGTTTTTTTGAAGACGCTTCTATTCAAGTGTGCGAGTGGAATAAAAAAGCTTTGCGTAGTAATGGAACAGAACATTGTTACAAACAAGATTTTTATGGAGCCGACACTATTTCTTGCCATCAGATTGCCCCAACTACTTTTTGGTGTAATAATTCTTGTATTTTTTGTTGGAGGCCAAAAGAATACATGGGCAGTACTCCAAATACAACTGTTGACCCAAAAAATATGATAAAAGGTCTAATTGAAGAAAGAAAAAAGCTTCTTAGTGGTTTTGGCGGGCATGATAAAGTTTCAAAAGAACATTTATCAAAAGCTCTTGATTCAAAACATTGGGCGATTTCTCTGAGCGGAGAACCAACTTTGTACAAAAAACTTCCTGAATTAATTAGATTATTAAAAGACAGAAAAGAAACTGAAACCATTTTTGTTGTGTCTAATGGACAAAATCCAGAAATGTTAAAAAGAATGTGGAGAGAAAATTCTTTGCCCACCCAATTATATATTTCAATGGTGGGGCCAAATGAAAAACTTTACAAAAGTATTACGTGCAATAATGAAAAAGATGGTTGGAAAAAATATTTAACTTCCCTAGCTTTGCTTGATTTGCTTCCTTGTAGAAGTGTGATTAGACTAACTTTGATTAAGGGACTTAATGATTCCAAAGAATCAATTGATGAGTTTGCTCAAATTTTAGAAACAGTTAGGCCAGATTTTGTTGAAGTGAAATCTTATATGTGGCTTGGTTTTTCAAGAAAAAGACTAAAAGAAGAAAATACCCCTAGTTTTGATTACACTAAATCTTTTTCAGTTTCTCTTCTTGAAAAAATGCCTTCTTTTAAGTTTGAAAGTGAGAAAGAGTCTTCAAGAATTGTTTTATTAAAAAGAAAAGATTCTGAATTTAAAACAAAAATTATTGATCGAGATTAGATAGTTAAATTTGTTAAAAGAAAAAAACATTTATCAAAAAAAATTTTCCAATAATTATTATTTAGCTTGCTTGACTTTGACAAGTTCCTTTTGCAACTGTTTCAAGTTCGTTGATTGATTTTCCTTCTGCGCCTTCTGTTGCATATATTTTTTCTTCGGGCCACCAAAATATTTCCCTATTTCCAATACTTGAAACACAAATACTGCCTTTTTCTACTCCTTGTATTACGCCGTATAAGGAATCCGCAATTGAATTTGCAGACAAATCATTTTGTGGCATTGAAACTATTCCTTTGAGTGGAACAGGGTTGCTTATTCCGTTTGTATCATCAGCAGAGTATATTTGCCCAAGTATTGGTTCTTCTAATGCATAAGTATTTACTGTTGGGGCATAGGCCACTGTTTTTAGATATGTTTTTCCGCTACTTGTTGCGGCCCCAAATATCACTCCATACGCGTCTCCAAATTTATCATCAGGGCTTTGTAAATAGTAATCAGTTAATGTTTCGCCTTGTAAGTTTGTACAATCTTTTACTCCGGTTAGTAAGAACATATTTCCAATGTCTGATGTCGTTGAAAAAGAATTCTTTTTTAGCATGTAAGAAAATGAGGTTAATGTTCCATTTACGCCAGGTATTTCAAATAATAGTGGGGTTGCTGTTGTTGGTGCAAAGTACACTTTTGAATTTGCATCACTTCTTGTTTTTGGATTATACTCATACTTGTAATCCAATATTTTTGATCTGTATGAAGGAAGGGCATTTGTTTGGAAAAAGTCTTCACTTTTTGTTAGAGTTAATTTTACTAAAGAATCTCTTTGCTCTTCATCAAGGTAAATTCCATTATTTCTGCTCACAATAAAATCCGAGGAGGAAGCGGAATCAAGTGAGGTTCCATAAGTATTTCTATTATTGTTCGCATTAAGCCCAGTGAATCCATCTATTGGCGTATAATATAATGGGCTGTATCCAGTCACTACTGGTTCTATTAAATATAATTCAAAAATAATTTTTGCTGAAGGATAGGATCCATTAAATAATTTTGCATAATCATCAGGAAAATCCACTATCATTCTTATTCTATATTTTCCTGCATCAGGAATAACCCATTTTTTGTTTGACTTTAGTCCATTTGCTTCAGAACTATAATATGCTTTGTCAATGTCATCAAAATATCTTTTTGACCCCATATTTGGATCCAAAAATGAGGGTCCTGCGGTTAGTATTCTTGTGGAGTAACTATTTACAAAATCATATTGGAAATCCGTTCCGTATCCGTCTCTAATTAAATTTACGTTAAAATCAAGTAGATTATTTAATTCATCTAAATTATCAATTACTTCTACATCACTAAACCAATAATCCCACTCTGTTGGAGCACTCCCGGTGATATAATAATATAATGCAGGTTTTCCATCATAAAGTCTTGTTGTTAGTGGCAAATAACACGAAGTATCATCTTCGCTTCTCCCCGTATAAGGAAGTCCAGTGTCAGTATCAAGTATGCTCGGTCTTACAGCAGTATATATTTTGTCAGCAGTGTTTTCAGGACATGTTGCTGAAGTTGCATCTAAGAAATTTGCTAGTGATCCAATCTTTTTACTTAGTAAAATACTTAGTTGTGTTGCATCAAGATAAGCTTCATCATATCCACCAGTTCCAACTATTGCATAATCTAATGATCTTCCTTTTGAACTTGATCCAGCTAAACTTCCTATTCCTTTAACACTATTCCAATCCCAAGACATTACTACTTTTGGTATCGCACTACTCCCAGTTTTTCCTCGCAGTAATCCATTTACACAATCATTCGCTTGTAAGGAAACTGGGTTATTTCCTTTTCTTGGTTCAACAAAAAACTTGAAGTGATATTTGTAACTTTGTTCTTCTGTTGAAAGATCAGGAACATTAAATGGCCCAAAGTTGCCAGTAGGTTCTACTAAAGTGTCGTGATTGTGTTTTGTTACTTTAAATTCTACTACTCCCGCCCCATTACTCTTTATTCCATTATTCGCAAATATTACTCCCATTTCTTGTTTTTCAAAAACTCCAAATACTTTCGCTTCATCATATGACCAATAAGCCATTACTCCACTATTTGAAACATCAATCGCCCCCCCATCTCCGTACAAGTTTATTATATAATCAGGAAGAGTTAGTTCTACTTTGTTTGAGCAATCCTCAAGCATTCCGCTTGCAAAAGAAGCAGTTGTTTCAATTGGTTTTTCTCCTTGAGTTAGTGCACTCATCCCGCCCGTGCTTTTTGTTGTATATACTCCACCCAAGTAAGCTCCGTTAATGAATCCGTTACTAATTGCAGTACTAATTAAACCAATTAATCTTTGTTTATTAATATTATCCGTAACATTTCCCAAAGTCGTGTTAGTGTAAGTTGATCCCAAACTTGAGTCAACTTCTTTATCTCTTAACCACTCCGCAGCATCAATTGCATCATCAGAATCATCAATGCAATCATTCGCTGAATTAATTGCGCTTTGTTCATAATTAATAGTACTAGTTAAAGCAGAAATACTGTCACTCAATTCATCCCCATAATCTGCACTTAAAGATCTCCACGTTTGATAACCTTGCATTCCAAGTGAAAGATAACTTAAGACTTCTGCACCAGTTGCAATCGTTGAAGTGCTAGCTCCAAGAACAGTACTCATTTCAGTAACTGACGTAGCCAATAGAGGAGCTTGGGTTTTGCATGCATTATCCGCACTTGCAGCGGCAGATGCTTTTGTTGAAGCGGCAGTTTCTGACTCAATAGCTTTTGCCAAATGTGCTTGAATTTGTGGACCCAAATCAGAATCTAAGGCAGTAGCTATTGCAATTGCACTAAGCAAAAGTTGAGAATACATTATTATCTGATCAGTATTTGAAGGATCCTCCGGAATTGCTGTTGTTAAATCATTACTTGACTCTTGATGATGTGCTTTTGCTTGATTTAAGTAAGTAACTACTTTTCCGTTTTCAACTTTTGCCAATCTGAGATAGTTTACTACTCGCCCATCATCGCTTGATGCAGAAGTAAATGAATCAATTGAAGCTGCTTGAAGTGCAAGATCCATATAATTTAATGCTTTATTTGAAGCTTCTTGAGCCAAAGCTAAATCAGCTGCAGCAGCAGTTGATTGATCAAGCGCTCCTTGTGCATCAACTTCTTCATTTTGATTTGCAAGGGCATCAATTTGCTGATAAATAGAATATGCACTACTAATTGTTGTTGAAAGCAAATAAGCTTGAACAATATAACTTGAACAACTTTTTTGTGCATCAGCAAGGGACTTAATTGCATTTGTGTGATCAGTTGTTGCAGCGGAACAAGCACCGTTTGCTGCAGTTGCTTTAGTTTGTGCAGCAGATAAAGACAAGCACACTGTTTCAGCACCATACACCAAACTTGCAACAGAAGACACTAGTTGTGCTATTTGTACTGCAGTATCTACATCTCCCCAGTCATTGTAATTGGAGATTGCTTCTTGGGTTGCTGCGTTTGCTGTTGTTACTACATCGGCTTGGTTCATTAGTGTGGTCATTGCGCTGTCAACATCTTGTTGGGATAAATAAAGATTTTTTATTATTGAGTTTTTTACTTTTGAGTTTGATTGTAATGTGTATCTCATGTTGTCTAAAGCATAGAGTGTATTTACTAACGAGGCTTGGTATTTTCCTGCACCAGCATATCGGTCAGAGTTTTGATATAAATCATTCCACCAACTTGTTCCTCCTGCTGATGCCCATCCAGCTAGACCACTATCCATATCGTTTGCGTTTAGTCCAAGTGAACTTTTGTATGCATTACAAATACTTGTTTTTATTGGAATGTCTTCTGCAAGCGTTTTGTTTGTTACTCGTATTGAATCTTTTGCTCCGCCCATTAGGGAGATTACAAATTTATCAGGAGTAATATTTTCAGTTGATTTTGGTTGAACAATCAGTAATTTTTCATCAATGAATGTTTTTTCTGTTCCTGGTGCTCTTGCGTGTACTGTTATCCCGTAGGCTCCAGCCATTTCAAGTCTTGATATTGTTACTTGTTTTGTTGGATTTCCGATTGGAGATAATGAAAAAGACATTTGGGATATTTGTATTCCTCCATCGGTTCCGCCCGAACAAGTTGAGTCTTGGTCACATAAAATTATATCTACTTTTTGGGAAGAACATGCAGAAACATCTACTTTTAGTGTTGTGCTTTCTTGGTCACTTGCAATTTCTAGTTTTTCTGGAGTCGCTTTTACACATTGTTCTAAATTATCTACCGCTACATCAAAATCTATTTTTGCTATGCTTTGGTCTTGTCCAATGTTTACAATAAAACTAGCTTTTTTTCCAACATATTCTTTGAAAGGAGTAAATATTATTTTTACAGGATATTCTGTTTGTGTAGCAGTCCCAAGAACTGTTTTTGAACTTTCTTCTAGTACTGATGAAAATCTGTAATTATTATTGAATACTATTTCTACATTTCCCATTCGATCTCCTTGCCAATCAATATTAGAATATAGTCCGTTGTATGATTCGCATAGCACTCTTAGTTTTGCATCAACTTCTAGTGATCCAAAGTGTGTTGATTCTCTTACTGATGTTTTGCTTAGGGCTAAGCATCCAGTTTGAACAAATGCATAGGGCGTGTAAAAAGAAGAGATATCAATTACTGTTGTTTCTCCAGTATTTTCATCAGTTACAACAAATTCTAAAACAAAATTTATTTCTGTTCCTTCTTCAAATTCATATTCACCAGTGTCTTCATTATAATATTCACTCAAATCGAGATTATCTACTGGATTAAACGTATAATA
>CAZIEL010000042.1:0-8035 GCA_964538165.1 uncultured archaeon
ACGTAATAGAACTGTTTTTTAACAAAAGATGAATATTAAAAAAACTTGTTTAATAAAAAAAATAATCTTAATCAAAACAATTTATCTTTCCTCTTTGAACAAAAGAACCACAAGAAGAATAATTTTGAATTACTGAAAATACTCTATAATTACCATCAAAGGTTTCAAAATCCCCTCTCAAACATTTTTCTAAAATCGTGTTTGAGTCATAAAGAATTTGATTTGCACAAGTGGGCGAAGTATTTTCTAACTTTGATTCTAATTTTGAACAAAAATCAGTTTTTATTTTTTCAAATCTTGAAGTCAATTCTTTAGATTCTATCGAAATACATGCTTCCCAAAAACAATCATAACCTAGTTTTGCACACAAACCCTCATTATAATACAAATCAACCTTTCCTTCATTAAGATCAATTCTTACCTTAGAATAAGACCCTTTAATTGATTCATAAGGAAAACTACATTCCACACACTCAAGAGAATAATCTTTTTTATTAAAATCAAAAATATTCACAACAATTTTATTTAAGTTGTTTAAATCATTACAAGCTTTTGCTGGGCAGGGATGAGTTAATTTGTATACATCATTTTGGACTTTTTCTTGAGCATTAGAGACTTGTTCTTGAGTGCACCCAAAAAAAGCAAATAAAAAGAACAAGAGAAAACAAAAGAGAAAAAAAGAAAATTGCTTCATAAATAAAAGCCCTTAATTCTTTAATTATTTCTCGTCAATAATTTCAGCAATAGTTTTTTCTCGAGGTTTAGTTTCTGAAACTGTTGTAGTGGTAGTAGTAACTTCTTTAACTACAGGAACTGTTTCTTTAGTAACTGTAATTGTTTTTTCTGTTCCAGGAACCTCTTTTTTTACAATTTCTCTTTCTTCTCTAATAATTTTTTCTGTGGCTTTTCTCAATTCAACATCCTTACTTTGGAGCCTTTTTAAAGTGTAAAAGTATGAATTAATCATTTGATCCAAATCAAGTTGTCTTTTAAAACCAAGTCTTGCAACTTCTTCAAAATACAATCTTACTATTCTAAAAGCTACTTCTTCATCATTCATTCTTACCACCACAGAATTATTTTTTCATTCCTGCTTCTCTAACAGCCTTTTCAACTTCACTAGCTTCAATATTTTGTCTTCTTACTCTAGCAAGTGCATAGAAATAAGCATTAATTATTTCATCAAGAGTTAATTGCCTCTTAAAACCAAGTCTTGCAATCTCAATGAAATAAGTTTGAATTATCTTAAAAGCAATTTCTTCAGCATCTGGAGAAAAAGCTTCCTTTAAATCAGTTTTTGAGAGTTGAGAACTTGAAAGTCTTGATTCAAAAATTTCTCTTAACTCAGCCATATCAATGCCCGGTGACTGAACCACTCTTGTTATAGTTCTACTTAGGGGTTTTGATTTAACTTTTTTGAATTTAGTAATTGTTCTAGTTTTAAACTTAGTAATAACTTTTGGCTTGGATCTAATTCTTTTAATTATAGTATTAGTTCTAGTCCTATATTTTATTTTTGGTTTTGATTTAATTGTCCTTGTCCTATAAACATTTTTTGTAATAGTTTTTGTACTACCTTTCTTTCCAAGTTTGCCAGCTTTTGCTAATTTCCAAAGTGCTACCGCTTGTTTCCAAGTCTTACCAAGACGCATTTGGGAACCAATAAATTGATTATACGCACTAGGTCGTCTTTTGTTCTTTGCTTCAAGCGCCCTATAACGATTCCATTGTTTTACAGCCTGAATAAAAGTTAATCCTGATCTAATTTGTTTTCTAATAAAAATATTATACTCTGAAACATGACTTGTATTAAATTTTCTTTTCTTTTTTAGTTTAGCTAAGTCTTCTTTTAACTTTGCAATTTCATCATCTTGTTTAATGTTTTTTGCTTTCTCTTTTTTAACATTCTTTTTAGCGGAAACAACTTGAAGCTTAAGCTTCTTTTGTTCTTTTTTAGCAGCTTTCTTAACAGAATGAATCTCTTTTTTCATGACCTTCTTTGCAGCAGTAACTTTCTTATCAACAGTCTTAGCTTCAACCATATGCGCACCTTCTATAATAATAAGTCTAGAAGGCAATATAAAAAGTTTCGCTTTCTTAACTGGAACGAGTTAATGAGAAAAATAAGTCTTTTTGAGTAATTAAACCCCTTTTTTCTTTATTACCCGACTAAATCCTTTTCCTTTAATTATTTTTTCCGAAAAAATTAATCCTTTTTTTTCTAACTCAGAAATAGCAGAACGAAGAGTCCTTTCAGAAAACTTTTTCTCAAGAGAAGAATAAATTAAACCACTATCAACTTCTTTACTTGAATTTTTGTCTAAAAATAAAAGTATCTCTTTTTCTTGATCTGAAAGATTAGAAACAATTTCTACTTTTACTGGTTTTTCTTGCAAAAAACAAGCTCGCACATGCTTTGTTGATACTTTTTTTGAATTTTCTCTCTCTGCCAAACGCCCCGCTTTAAGTAAAACATCAATTGCAACCCTAGCATCCCCCCCAAGTTTTGCAGCGTGAGCAGCACACAAAGGAATTACATCATCTTCAAGAACATACTCCAAAAAAGCATACTTTGCTCTTTCTTTTAAAATTTCTTTTAAATCAGTTGAAGAATAGGGTTCAAAAGGAATACTTGAAGCTTGAAGAGAACTCCTAATACGATCATCCAAATTAGAAAGAAAAAAATTATCATTTGAAATAAATACTAATCCGATTGAAAGTTTTTGTTGCTCTCCTAAACGAGACAAATCATAAAGCAACTCTTTTTTGGATTCATCTTTTAATAATTGTTCAGCTTCATCAAAAACAATAATCGGAATAGATTTTGAAGTGCGAAGTACTGCAACAAGTTTACTATAAACTTCTTCAGAACTAACCCCCCTATCAGGAACAGCATAACCCATAAAATTAGTTATCTTAGAAAGAATTGCTTGTTTTGAAGAGAACTCAAAACAATTCAAATACAAACATTTTGATCGATCAGAAAATTCACTAAGCTCATTTAAAACAAATTTTAAAGTAACGGTTTTGCCAGTACCGGGTTTACCAAACACAAAAACATTAGTTGGCTTTCTTCCACTAGTTGCTGGTTTTAAACAAAACACTAGTTCAGACAACTCTTTATCCCTAAAAGGAAGACGCTCAGGAACAAAATCAGAATATAAAAAACGCTCATCCTTAAAGAGAGAAATCTCTCTTGGAGAAGAAAACAAGTTAACCATACCATAAAATAGAAAACAAAACAAGTTAATAAAATGTGTTTAACCCCTTTTATTTAAAAATAATAAAACGCTTAAGTATTAAAACAATTTTTCTAAAAAAAAGTCAAAAAAGATGTTAAAACACAAACAATAATAAAACCAAAAAATATATAATAAGTGAGAATTATGGAAGAAAAAGTATTCATCACAATTGATGGAAGCGGAGTAAGAGTACGATTAAGTAATGGAACTACAGAAACTTTTAAGCCGGAAGAAATACAAACAATAAACATAGTTGAAGACGGCCCAAGAGTAATTTTAAACACAAAAAAAGGATTTAAACAATATACTACAAAACAAAGTTACGAAAACTTAATAGAAATGGCGTCGTGGGCAAAAGAAAAACAAGAAAAAATCAAAAGCAACGTGACAAAAACCATTCCTGAACTTAACACAAAAACATACCAAAACCAAGGACTATATTATGAAAATACCCCTCCAACATTAGCAGCAAAAGCAATAATGGCAATATTCTTTTTATTTTTCTTTGTAACGTTCATCGGACCAATACTATTTATGTTTGTTGTGATGATTATTTCATTCATGTTTGTGCCATACTCCCAACAGACTCCAATAAATTATGATTACTATTCTGACAATATTATTTCAACTCCAACAAGTAGGGAAAGTGCATACGGAGAAAAATTAATTCTAAAATTAAATGAAGCAATCAAAGTCAGTGACAAAGCTTACAATAATAGTTACTTAAAATTTACTGGAATTGGGTGGGACTCCTATTCATTCTACGATGGAACTAACACTCAAACACCAAGAGCAAATTTTGAACTATATGAAGATGGATTAATTAGTTATACTACTTCTTTACAAGAAAAAGAAACTACAAAAAATCTTTTGCCCCAATTAGATGAAATAATTTATATGCAACAAGTGGTTGAAGACACAAATTATGAAAACTCTTTTATTATACTTACAAAAGAACCAACAAATTTTATTTATGATAATGTCGAGAGAGAAACTGGAGACATTTATGAGTGGAGAAAACTAGTGCCAAACACCACTTCGCCAGCAAGTTGCGAAGATCTTTGCATTGCCAAACAAGCGTGTGCTTATCAGGGAGATTCAGATTTACTATCGTGTAGAAGAACAACATCAAGCTTTGGAACGTGGTATGAAATGAATTACAAAGAATGCAGTGGCGGAACAATCGTCGAAGAGGACTTGAATTCAGTTTACTGTTGTTGTAAAAAAAGTAATTAAACTAAAGTTGCAACTCAATTTCAAATAAACAAACCGGTTTTCTTAAAGCGAAAGCATCAATTACTTCTTGTTTCACTTCTCCAATATAACCCTTCTTTTCTCCAATAACAATCTCCGCTGAATTTTCTCCAAGGAAAGAAAATGATTTCTTTTTAACTTCTGCTTTAATCCCTAAATACTTGCATAAAGAATCAAAAAAAGATTTAATTTCAGTGTAATTAACATTGGAATGAGTAATTGCAACACAAAGATTGTAAGATTGATTCACCCCATTCTCTGCTTTTTGATTAATTGAAAGACAAGTTCCAATCTCAAATATTCTTTGAGGAAATTCTTTATCCTTATTTTTCGATAAAAAATCAAGTAATTGTGGGGACAATCTTTTTCTCAAAATCTCAAAATTAATTGAAACAGGGTTTGCTATTTCAACAAATTCTTCCCCACTAAGAAGCATGTTTGATTCCTGCACTTGTTTTGAAGTTAAATTATAAGTCATCACCTCTTGCAAAGTGAGCCCAACACACCCCTCTCTCACAAAATCATTTACTTTTGCTTCTCTTAATTCAGAACCAACTACATTCATCTCAACTTTTTGAGGAGCAATATTATTGAATCCAACAGAAATTAACAAATCCTCAATAACATCAACAGGGTGCATAATATCAGTACGATAAGAAGGATACTCTACGGTGACCTTGTTCCCTTTTATTTTTGCATTAAACCTTGCTTTTTCTAAAAGATTAACAATCTCTTTGTCCTTTAAACCAAGCCCACTCATTTTATTCACTAACTCTTTTTCAAAAGTCAATTTTTCAGTAGCAAAAACGGGAGTGTTAACTTTTTTTGCAACATATGGCTTTTTATCAGAGGGATAATGTACCTCACAAGAGTAAATTTTTGCGCCAGAATCTGCAAGAGCCATACACATGACTTCTAAAGCGGTTTCAACAGTTTCCCACTTAAAACCAGTAACTTCAATAAACAAATTTTTTGTGTTTTCAGTTACCTTACCAGTTGTTTGTGAATTAATTATTGGAGGCATTGAAGCAACAGTTCTTTTTGAATCAATAACAATTGGATACAAATCACTATTTTCTAATAAATGCCTATATGCTTTTCCTTTTTCGTGTTGAGCTAAAATCTCACTAGGTCGCATTTGTACTTTCCACTCAAGAGGAACAAATTCAATTTCATCATCCTTAAAACCACGATAATAAACAGGGGGCTCCATTATATCAAAGTCATATAATCCAATGCCTAGTTCTTTTCTTTTTCGCCCATAATTTTCCCCAACTTTTTCTTGTAATTGTATTAACTGTTTTAACACTTCATCCGTAATCTTAACATCCCTAATTACTGCACAAACAATTAGAGGCCTAATTTTTTCTAAATTGTGATGAACAAGAACCTGAACTCCGCTCTTCTTTACCAAATATTTTTTTATTCCCTTTTCTTTTCCAGTTCTTGCTTTTAACTCTCTCACAATACCCTCAGTGCACCACAAATCAGGACGATTTGTTTCTTTACAATCAATTTTTAGCGCATCACCCTCAAGAGAATCTATTTCTCCCTTAACATACTCTAAAAGATCTTCAAGTTGCTCTTTTGAATATTTTTTACCCATCATACTTTCTAAATCTTTTTTTGAAACTTCAATATTTGGCATAACATCACATCAAAAAATTATAGCAAAACTCCCTTTGCGTTTCTTAAATAATTTAAATCATCTGAAAAAAGATATCGGATATCTTTTACTCCAAGTTTAAACATTGCGAGCCTATCAATACCCATTCCCCAAGCAATAACATTTTCTTTAATTCCAAGATTTGAAAGCATCTCAGGCCTAAACATTCCAGCTCCTGCAAACTCAATCCAACCCATTTCAGGGTGCTTCGCACTTAACTGAACGCTTGGTTCCGTGAAGGGATAATAATCAGGAAAAAACTTTACTTTCTCTGCTCCAGCAACCTCAATAGCAAAATCTTTTAACATCCCTAAAAGATGGCGAAAATTCAGATCTTCTCCAACAATAAAACCTTCCATTTGATTAAATTCAATTAAATGAGTTGCATCCAAAACATCGGGACGAAAACATCTCGCAATAGCAAAATATTTTTGTGGAACCTTTAATCCATTTACTAATTGACGAGCAGAATGTGCTGTACCGTGAGCAGAAGGCATTAATTTACTCGCAATATCATAACTCCAATCATACCCCCAACCCTTACTCCCAGAAACTCCCCCATTTTCATGAGCGGATTTAATTGCATCCACAATTTTTTTATCAGGAAGAGAACCAATTTTTGGATTTTTTAATTGATACGTGTCAGTCCAAGTACGCGCAGGATGGTTTTGGGGTTGATATAAAACATCAAAATTGTAAAATTCACTAACAATTAATTTTGTGTCCATTTCAGTAAATCCAAGCGAAACCAACTTGTTTCTAATTTGCTGCAAAAATTCTATGTACGGAGCCCTTTTACCTAAATAAATTTGGGGAACGGGCGCACTAACATTAAAAGTTCTTGAAACATTTTGAGTTGAAAGAATTTCTTTTGCTTTTTCGCCCTCTTCTGAAATCTTAATTGATCGATCAATTATTTTCTTTTTTTCTACTAAACCCCTTTTTTGAAGTTCGCTTGCAAGTTCTTGCGAAATGCTCCTCCCATCAACAACATCACGAAGAGTGTTTTGTTCTAAAAAATTCTCTTGATCTTTTGCTACCCCAGTTTCTTCAATTATTCCATTAATTATAACAACAAAAGCTTTTCGTTTATTTATACCTAAAGCCGCCATAAACTCCTGCTTTGAAAGAAGAGACTCCTTTTCTAAATTTGCAAAAGAAGCTTTGCCCCCAAGTTTAGTCAAAGTGTCAAGAAAAATATTTTCAGGCATTCCCTTACTAAGAGCAACTTCACCAGCAGAAGTCAAACAAAACTTTTCTACTTCTTTTTCTACAACAATTGCTAATCCTTTTTGAGAAAGCCAAGCAGAAGCCCGCCTAACTGAATCAATTGGAAGAACTGAATCAATTGCAAGAGAATCAAAACCAATGGATTCATTTGAAAGAGACAAAATAACTTTTCTTTCAATATCTGAAAGTTCCTTAATTTTATCTTCAAAAGACATAACAAAATAGCAAAAAAACGTTATTTTAAAGCTTTAGGGTAAATTTGCCAAAGTAACCCCCAATAGTTAAGAAAAACAGCCTCAATAGCAAAATATTTAAGGTTAAAGTAGAGGAAAATAAATATGGGCGACACAGAAAAAACAATTGATTCATTATTTGGAAAAATACAAAAAGAAGCAAACGCAAAAATTGCAAATTTTGTTGCATTCTTTTTTTTCATGATTGCAATAGGTGCATTTATGGGAATGCTTGTAGTACAACACTACCCCGGACAAGCACTCTTAGCAGTAATATTTCCCGCACTAGCCGGCGCTATAGCATATTACAATAGAGTATATGCCACAATCATATTTGCACTATTACTAGTAGTAATCTTTATTCTTTAAGATCTGCTTTAAAAAATACTTGCCAAAAAAAAAGCAATCTG
>CAZIEL010000043.1:0-8022 GCA_964538165.1 uncultured archaeon
GAATCAACAGTTCTAATTGAATAAATATATTCCGGTGCCAAATTATCAACAACAGTTTTTTCTTCAAAAGTTGGCGAACCAATAAAAAGAACATGAGTAGCAGAAGAACCTTGAGGCAAAAACGGAATATTTGTTATTCCAAAATAATTTAAAGTTCCCATGCTAATTAGTAACGGAATTCCTAATAAAATAAAAAAAATAATAACCGCAACAATAATTAAAATTACAATTTGATTTTCTTTAAGGTTTAACTCCATTAAATTACCTTCCAAGCATTCCATAATACATGTTCTTTACGTAGTAGAAATAATTATTATCTGACAAGAACCACTCAGGAGGGTAGGCATAGTAAGCAACTCTTTCACCCAAACCCAATGCAGAAGTTGCAATTATTGGAATGTTCTTTGGTATTTGAACAGTTTTGCCAGCTCCAACTCCACCATGATTTAGGTTTAACACTACACTACTCCCGGGAGAATTTGCAATTTGTTTTACAATCGCAAAATCATGGTCTTTTGTTATTCTAAAATTTAGTTGAGGACTTGTTCCAAAAATTAATGGGTGTTCTCCAGTTGATTCTGATTCAAGCCTTCCAACTGACATTGGTTCTGAAGTACAATTCACTTGCTCACAATATCTGTCCACATATCTTAACCCTAAAAATTCATCAAAACTAACAAGAGAATAGTTATCAGCATCCTCTTTGATTCTCATCCAAGGGTTTCCAGCAATTTTCTTTTGAGTATTAACATCATTAACTTCTCTAACTTCTCCTTCAGCAAAATCTACTCCCGAATCTCCAACCCAAACAAGTCTCCCCCCATTCTTTGTAACATACTCCATAAACATATATAATTGATCGGCAGAAAGTTTTCTTGCTTGTTCAACTATTACTAATTTATAGTTTTTTAAATTTCCTAAAGACAATCTATCAACATGTTGAATATCAACTGCCCCCACTCCAACATATCTTGGATCTTGTAAATAATTTTTCAAAAGTTCAGGTTCTCCAAGTCCAGAGTCCCCATAAACAATTAGTACTCTTGGCCCCCCAACTACCAAATCATACACATCACACCAATAAGGAGATACATCTTTGCACTTAACTGGACCCGCCCAAGTTAGTATGAGTAATATTACGAAAAGCATTACTATTATTCCAATAATTTTTAACGCCATATCGAATTGTTCTTTTTGCATCCAAACACCAAAAAACCTACTTTTTTAAACCCTGTTTTCCACTACTTCACTAATAAAATAATTGCTCGGCAGTATATAAAAATGGTGGTTAAATGGTAAAATTCGTTAAAAGTAGACCCGCAGAAGGTGGAGGGGGACCAAGTTCAGCTATTGGAATAATGCGTTTCTTTGATGCTGATTCAAAAAGTCCAAAATTAAATCCATACTTTGTTGGAGGAATAATAATCGCATTCGTAATTGGAATAATTATTCTAAAATTTGTATTTAAAGCATAAAATTGAAAGCACAAAAAGTGCTTTCAATAAAACTTTTTTAAAAAAAAAACAGTTTTTGTTGTTTGAGATATATTAGTTTTAATTATTTGTTTTTTTAGAGCTTAATTATTTCTTAATTTCAAAAGCAAAACTCTTTTCTACTAATTTTTCTAATTTCAATCCACTCACATACTTTATTTCTGTAGAAGTTTTTTCTTGAATCTTGTTCTTGTGTTTTTCAACAAATGTTTTGTCATCAGTTTCAAGTTCCAAAATAACTTTTTGCCCAGGCATCAAACCGGATTTTTTTCTTGCATCTTGAATCAACCTTAATAATTCACTTAATTCCCATTCTTCTTTAAGATGAGAATCCGCAACAACTTTTAACCAAACAATTCCTTTTCCAAAATCTTTTGAAGCAAATTCCAATCCTGGGTTTTCCCCTTTTTTAAGCATTCTAAATTTCTTTACATTAACCATCTTTGTTAAAGCAGCAGTCATTTTTGATATCTCTTGTTCTGAATCAAGACACAATTCTTCAAGCATCCATCTGACACGCAATTTTTGTTCAGATCTAAGTGCTAACGCAGCCTGACCAACAATTCCAACAAATTCATACTCTTTTTCAAGGACTTCATCCCTAAACCCTTTTATCTCAACAAAATTAAGTAAATGAATACTTTCAACATCATTTGTTTTTTTGAACTTATGGTAATAATATTCTGCCGCATGCGGAGCGATTGGAGCAATTAGTCTTAATATCACATTAATTGAATAGGACACAACATCATCAACATCACTTTGAGTAGAAGTATTAAGTCTATTTCTAATTAATTGTAAATACCCTCTTGAAAATTCTTTGTCAATAAATTCTTGCAACAAAATTACTGCACTAGAAAACTCATACGAATTGTAAGCACTAATTACTTTGTTCGATAAATTTTCTACTCTACTCATAAACCAAGCATCTTCTCCAGAAATATTTTTAGATGGTTTTTTTTCTAAATCAATTTTCATATACATTTTTGCATAATTAAGAGAATTCGTTAGAGTATTGTAAAAAGTATTTAATTCTCCAACCCCTTTTGCATCAAAATTAAAGTCACTACCTTTACTTTGAAGTAATAAATATGTTCGCAAGTAATCCCTATTATATTCCATAATCATGTCTTCTGGAGAAACTGCATTTCCTCTACTCTTTGACATTTTTTGTTTCCCCAAATCTCTAACCATTCCGTGAACTGATACTGCTTTGTAAGGCATACAATCAAAACAAATTGTTGAGAGAATTGCTTGTGAATTCCACCACCCCCTAACTTGTTCAGTCATCTCAATATTCAAATCCGCTGGCCAAAATTCTTTGAACAATTTATCATTTCCCGGGAAACCTAAATTTGCCCAACTTGAAACTCCACTATCAAACCAAACATCCAATACTTCAGGAACTCTATTCATTATTTTTCCACACTTGCAAGGCAAAGTAATATTATCAATATAGGGTTTGTGTAATTCAACATCTTCTTTTAGATTTGCTTCTCTTTTTAGTTCCCTAATTGATCCAATTACTTTTTTCTCACCACAATCACAAACCCAAATTGGCAAAGGTGCACCCCAATATCGCGCTCTTGAAACTGGCCAATCCCCTAAATTTTCTAGCCAATTTTTCATTCTGTCTTTCATCCAAATAGGAACCCAATTCACATTTTCATTATCTTTAAGCATTTTTTCTCTAATTTCACTAACTTTAATGAACCATTGCGGAACACTAATCATTAATAGAGGAGAATCACATCTCCAACAAATTGGATAATCATGAGTATAAGACATTTTGTAGGGAAGTAAATTTTTTTCTTCAAGTTCAGAAATTATTTCATCATTAGTTGGTCTTGCTGCTTTTCCTGCATAAGTTGCAACGTCACTTGTAAAAGTACCATCCAAATTAACTGGACTTATTACAGGAAGGCCTGCTTTTGTTCCGGCATCAAAATCCTCTTTACCGTGTCCAGGAGCAGTATGAACTAACCCAGATCCATCTTCTAAATTAACATACCTATCAGAAAGAATTACCCTAAATCCTTTTTCAATTTCTTTTTTGTCTTTAATTACTCCCTCAAACAAGGGCTCATAAGTTAATCCTTCAAGTTCGGCTCCCGCCACAATTTTTTCAATAGTAAAACCAGCTTCAAGTTTATCCATTATTTTTTGAGTTAATTCTTTTGCAACAACCCACACCTCTCCATTACTCAATTTGACAAATGCGTATTCGTATTTTGGGTGAACCATTACCCCAGTGTTTGCTGGAAGAGTCCAAGGAGTAGTTGTCCAAACCAACAAATAAGTATTGTTTGGCGCACTACTTTGGTTAGGCAATTTATTTTTTCCCTTATCATTTAGTTTTAATTTAACAAAAATAGAAGTGTCAGCTAGTTTTGTGTAAACAATTTCGTTATATGCTACAGCTGTAGCACAATGCGGACAAACATGAACCGGATATTTGCCTAAATATAGTAAATCCTTTTCATCTGCTTTTTTGAAAGAATACCAAATCGCTTCAATATACTCATTACTTAAAGTTAAATAAGGATCAGAGTAATCCATCCAATCCGCCAAATTATCAAATTCTTTTCCCATCGTGTCAACAAATTGTGTTGCAAATGATTTACACTCATTAATAAATTTTTCAACACCATAATCCTCAATATCTTTTTTTGTTTTAAATCCAAGTTTCTTTTCAACCTTATTTTCAATCGGAAGTCCATGTGTATCAAAACCGGGTCTGTCAAATATTTTCTTTCCTTGCATTCTTTGAGAACGAACTGCACAATCTTTCATTATTTTATTTAACCCAGTTCCCATATGAATGTGACCAGTTGCATAAGGGGGGCCATCCATAAAATAAAATTTTCCATTAGGAGAATCAACTTTTTGTTTACTTCTAACTTTTTGAACAATTTTATTTTTTACCCAAAATTCACGTATTTTTTCTTCTTCAATTTTATTGTATTGAGTAATATTAGTCATAAAACCACAAAGAATAATTTTTAGGGATGGGCGATAGCGGATTTGAACCGCTGACCTCTCGTGTATAAGACGAATGCTCCAACCAGGCTGAGCTAATCGCCCCTAAAAACCCCCTTAATTAATGAACTAAATAAAGAAAAAATTAGAAAAGTATAAGCGTTTGCTATTAAAATCAAATTAGAATTGAATGGGTTGTATGGCCAACCACCCTAACACTGCTTTTGATGCCATATAATCACACTAAAATAATCTCTTTTGTTACACTTTAAAAAGGTACTACTTTGACCTCTTTTTTACTTCTTTAACAACTATTTTTGCTTCATCCTTTAAAGCCAAACCAAAGCTTAACCCAATTATAATGCTAATACAAAAAATAAATCCTGAAAAAGCAATTAAAAAAGCGCTTTCAAGCATTCCGGTTGGAAGACCAATAAGTCTAATACCCATTACTACTGCAATATAAACAATCGTTACTTCAACAACAAGCCCTGCGATTTTTTTCATTGAATGTTTAGTTGATTCAATTGCATTTCTAATATATCTGGCAATAATTAATCCTGCTAGTATTACTACTAAAGCTCCAATTATAAGTAAAGCAAAATTAATCCAAAAACCCAATACTTCATTTAAAGTAGCAAGTCTAATTAATTCAACTGCTTGTTTTAAGAAAATAAAAAAAATGTACCACTTTACTATTGACCCCCCAAGTTCTGAGAGCTTCTTATTTCCAATGGAATTAGAAAGATTTTGTTCCCTCATCCAATCATCAAAATGAGCAGATTTTAGTAAACGAACAACAATAAACTTAATTGCCCAACCAAGAGCATAACCAACAACAATAAATATTATTGCCGCAAAAACGCTTGGAAGAGCCTCTATAAAAGTGGTTCCTAATTGAGATAAAGCTAAAGAAGCAGCCGCTAGTGCGTCAGTAATAAAATCAACCATGATGATAGTAAAGAAGCAAAGCAATAAAAAACAACTACTTTAATCACAAAATAAGATATTTTTAATTAAACAAGAGATTTTCTTATTATTGATTTTACTTCTTGAATTGCTTTTTGAAGATTATCATTTACAACAACATAAGTAAATTTATTTTCAAGTTTAAGTTCTTCTTTCGCAGTAACCATTCTCTTTTCAATTACATCCATCGCATCAGTCCCACGCATAATTAATCTTTTTTTAAGAACTGAAATAGAAGGAGCTTTAATAAAAAATTCAATTGCACTCGAAAACTTTTCTTTAATAGTTAAAGCACCCTGTACATCAACAACGAGAAGAACACTTTTACCGGATTCAATTACTTTTTCCACTTCCTCTCTTAACGAACCATAATAATTAGTATAAACAACTGCGTGTTCAAGCAAAAGATCCTTTGAAATATACTCTTCAAACCTTTCTCTTGATACAAAATGATAATCTATTCCATCCCTTTCACCCTCTCTTGGAGCCCTAGTAGTACAAGTAACTATTTTTTTAAAAAAATCAAATTCTTGTAAAATTGCTTGAGCAATAGTTGTTTTACCTGAACCGCTAGTTCCGGTAAAAACAAATAATTTTCCCTTTTGCGAAATACCTGTCCAGGATTTTGAATCAATTGGATTTGTTTCTTTATAATCCGGAGCTCTACTTACAGAACGTTTTCTCTTAACAGTAATCTTCATAAAATAAAGAAGTCAGAAAAGGAATAAAAAGGCAATCGGAGAGATAAAAAGAATAAATAAAAATAAATTAATGCGAAAGGCAATTTCCTTTCGCACAATTAACTAAACTACATTTCCATTTCTCCGCCCATCCCAGGTTGAGTAGGCATCTTTGCTCTTGATGATCCAAGAATTATATCATCAATTCTTAGAATCATTTCAGCTACTTCACTTGCTGAATCAATTGCCTGTGTTTTTACTTGCAATGGTTCAAGGCACTTTGCGTTCTTCATGTCCTCAATTTTTCCTTTGTGAACATTTACTCCAACATACTTTCCTTCCTTCTTTGAATGAGCACTTCTTAGTGTAACAAGTGCATCAATTGGATCCATTCCGGCAGTTTCTGCTAGAGTTCGTGGAATTACTTCTAAACTTTCAGCAAAAGATTCAATTGCTAATTGTTCTCTCCCCCCAACAGTTTTTGCATAATCTCTTAGTCTCATTGCAACTTCCGCCTCACAAGAACCTGCTCCAACTAAAACCTTTCCTTTTTCAATTGCACTTGAAACAGAACCAATAGCATCAACAATTGCTCTTTCCGCTTCATCAACGATGTGTTCAGTTCCACCCCTAATTAAAATCGAAACACTTTTAGGATTTTTACAACCCTCAACGAAAACCATTGCATCTCCAGCAACTTTTTTTTCTAAAACTTTTCCGGCAAACCCTAAATCTTTTGCAGTAATTTCTTTTATGCTTGTAACAACACTAGCACCAGTTGCGCGAGCTAAAGCATCCATATCAGACTTTTTTACTCTTCTAACCGCAATTACACCATCTTTTGCTAAATAATGTTGTGCTAAATCATCAATTCCTTTTTGAGTAATAACAACATTAGCTCCAACTTTCTTTATTGCCCCAACCATGTCTTTTAATTGTTTTTCTTCTTGGTCAATAAATGCTTGCAATTGATCAGGAGTATTAATTTCTATTTTTGCATCAGATTCAGGTTCTTTTATCTCTAACGCCAAATCAAGCAAAGCTATTTTTGCATTAGTAATATTTCTAGGCATCCCAGTGTGAACAATTTCTTTATCAATAACAATTCCAGAAATTAATTGAGTGTCCTTTAATGATCCGCCAGTTTTTTTTTCAAGTTTAATATTGTCTTCATTAATTATCATTTTTGTTCCTTCAGTATCAGCAACACTTTGAACCGCTTCAACAACAAGATCGGCTAAAGAATCAGCTGATTCTGCACTCTTTCCAGTAATTGAAGTTAGGGCAATAGTTTGCAAAGTTTTTTTATCATCAAACTTTACAGCATCAGCAGTATCCGCATAATAATCTTTTGCTTTAATTGCAGCCATCATATAACCGTTGATAATTATGCTTGGGTGAATTGAATCATCCAAAAGCTTTTCAGCTTTTTCTAACAAAGTTCCTGCAATAATTACCGCAGTAGTTGTTCCATCCCCAACTTCTTCATCTTGAGTCTTAGCAACATCAACCATCATTTTTCCAACAGGATGCTCAATAGCCATTTCTGATAAAATTGTTGCACCATCATTTGAAATTGTAACGTCCCCAAGTTCATCAACAATCATTTTGTCCATTCCTTTAGGACCAAGAGTTGATTTAACCGCCTGAGCAACAGCTCTTGCTATTAAAATATTCATTCTTTGTGCATCTCTTCCCCTAGTTCTTTTAGTTCCTTCACTCATGAAAGCATTTTGTTGATCGTTATTTTCAGCCATTAAAATCCCTCCGACTTCAAAACTCACCATTATACAAAAAACAGCTCTAAACTAACATAATACTTCAAAAAAAGGAATATAAAGGTTTTGTGAGCACCAAAAAGCCCCAATCATTTTTCTAAAGCATTTTGATATACCTCATTT
>CAZIEL010000044.1:0-7880 GCA_964538165.1 uncultured archaeon
ACAGAGTTAATGCTTCGCTATTAGTAATTGATTATAAGAAAGAGAGAAAGATTAATACCATTGCATTCTTAGGAGCCACTTTTTGTATTTTTATGTTCCTAACACAATACTTACAACCAATTAATGTTCTTGGGATTAACATCCCCTTAGTAATAGTAGCAACTTTAATCTTTTGCATTGGTTTTCCAATTTACTTTTTGTATAATAGAAAGAAAGCTAATTAACACAAGCAAATTAATTTCAAGAATCTGATCTAAAACAATTAATTGGTTTATCTAATAGAAGAAAAGAATCAATTGCACTCCAAAAAATTGAGCAAGTAATCTAATATTACTCAAAGCTCCAAGCGGGAATTGCACCCGCAACCTCGGCATCATTGTAACTAATCAATATAGACTTACCAATGCCGCGCAATTAACTAAATATGCTATTGGAGCGATTAAAAAAAATTTGAACAAGCAAGTTTTTATTTGGTTTTGTTTTAGCTAAAATCCAAAATGTCTCCTGATTTTAATAGGCTTGCATTTCCTCTAGTGAATATCGTTCCGCTTTCGCCTTGAGTTATTTCGCTTACAGCTACAAAACTTTTCTTAAGATCAGTTATTCTAAACGTTATATTTCCCACTTGGGCGCTCATTCTTTTACCTATTTTCCCCGAGATTACTCTTCCAGAAATCATGCTTTCTGCACCTAAATATACTCCAGTTACTTCAAAAGAACCCGACCCAGTATTGTTTCGAATATTTTCACTTCTTTCAGCAGGCAAATCTTCATCAATTTCTTGCCCAAGTTTTTTTCTTGCAGTTTTAGAGAACTTTGGTACAAATCCTTCACTCATTTTTTTTGAGGCAACATCAAGTTCGTCATTTTCATCATAAACTATTGCTGATTTATTTTCTTCGCTTGTTTTCTCAACACTTTTTACTCCAAGTTCGGGTTCAAAATCATATGGTTCTTCAGGTTCTTGTTCTGAAATTTCTTCAAATTCTTTATTGAATTGAGCAGTTTCTTTTAAGTGTTCATTTCTTATTTTATCAAAAGGGCTAACTTCTTTTTTTCCTTTTAGTTTCTTTTTTTCATCAGCACTCTTTGCGTGATAAGGAACACAAACACCCAAATCTTTTTTCTTTGGAACCTCTGCCTTGTGCACATGTTCTTTTGGTTTTACCCATTTATTGTGTGTTTCTTTTTTTCCACTCAAAAAATCAAATAACCCCATTTATTATCATTCCCCTTGTGTATAATACAATGAAAAGAAAAGAATAAAAACCACTTTTTGAACCAAATTAACCCTAATTTATCATTTAATCGGAGCAATACAATCCTCTGGGCAAGTTGTTTTCTCTCCCGCTTCACCATCACAAACCCCATCTCCACAAGCATCCGCATCCCCACTTAAACAATCAGCAGGACAAGAGCTTGTTGTTTCTTTGTTATCACAAACCCCATTTCCGCAACTATCATTTGGAGCAATACAATCCTCTGGGCAATTTTCTTTTTCTCCTGCTACCCCATCACATATTCCATCTCCACAAACAGATGCAGAGTGAGCATTTGAACAATCAATTGGACAAGTAATGGTATTTTCTCCATCTTTTTCTCTACACAAGTTATCCCCACAATAGTACTTCACTTCACCTCCACAATCCACTGGACAACTAGTTGTTGTTTCACCTTCTTGACAATTATTGTCCCCGCAAGTTATTAGAATTCCTTTTGCAAAGTAGAAATATATTTGTGTTGGGTTTCCAACACAAGGTCTATCCAAACTATTTCCCCCCATATCACAATCACAAGAAATTCCCTTGCTTGTATTAGCACATTCTCCACAATCTTGTCTGCATGAATTATTTATCCTTTCCGAATAATCACAAATCAAATTACCACAAGTTTTAGCATACACAAAATTCTGTGGCAACACATATTCTTCCATTATTTCACTTACTGTTTTTCTTTTTTGCCCAGTTGGCTCTTGAGCGTACAAGAATTGCAACCATTCTTTTAATGGCTCGTTATATTGTTGAAAATCAGCAGTGTGCAAAATAAACCCATATATTTCAGTTGAATTCAGTGTGTTGTATTGCACTATTTTTTGGGGTGTTGCACTTTCTTTATTATTTCCATATCCTGCTTTTCCATGAATTCTATACAAAATTTTATTTAAGTTATCTTCAGTTGGCATATAATCCCCTGTAGCCCCCATTGATGCTTCTCTAACTAAAACTTTTGCGGTTCTTCCATCATCAATTCCAATATAGGCTGGAACATATCCCCCTGTTCTTGATTCCACTGTATAACTATACCCATCAGGCATCCACTTAGGACAAACCGAAGTACCTGATTTTATTTGACCCTGGCCAGTTAGTTGAGCAAGTTTTTCATAATTTGCTTTATCAGATTCTTGATGACAAAGATCTGCATCAGTACCACAATCTACAGCCCCATAACAGCCTTGATTATGTAACCCTATTTCGTTTCCCGCTAAATACCATTCTTTTACTTTCTGTAATTTTACAGGATCATCTAACACTTTTCTAACTTCTCCAGGCCAAAACATTATAGTAACTTTTGTGTTATAAGTAATTGCAAGATTCATTAACTCTTCAAGCCCATCCCATGTTTCTTCATGAATTGCTAAAAATGAATAAGGAACATTTAAGTCAGAGGACACAAAAGCCGCACAGTCATTAGGGCAATAATTCACACTCAAAGAATTGCTTTCATTAATGTCACAAGTTTTATTTCCACATTGGCCTTTATTTGTTAGGCAACCAAATAATAGTAATACCACAAGCAACAGCATTAAGATAAAAAGTATTTTCTTCACGAGAAAGAAATGGTCTTTTTAGTTAAAATACTTTACCCAAGTCTTTTTTCCGCTGATTTTTTGTGTGCATCAAGACCTTCAATTTCAGCGAGTTTTGAAGCAACCCTAATTAATTTCTTATTATTTTTGGTAACGTTTTGTATTGTAACAATTTTGACAAAATCTCTTACGCAAAGTCCTCCAGTGTATCGCGCCGCTCCATTAGTTGGGAGTGTGTGATTTGGCCCTAGGCAATAATCTCCCAAGCTTTCAGCACTTTTTTCTCCAATAAAAAGCGAGCCATAATTACAAAACATGTCCAACATATTGGGTTTTAATTTTGCTTGTATTTCTAAGTGCTCAGGAGCAATTTCATTAGCCAATTTTATTGCTTCCAAAATATCTTTTACAACAGTAATTGAACTATTAGAGAGTGCTTGTGTTGCAATTTGTTTAGTGCTAATTAAACCAAGCTGTTTGTCTAATTCAGTTTTTACTTTCTCAGCAATAACAAGTGAAGTTGTAATCAAATTTGCTTTTGCATTAATATCGTGTTCTGCTTGTGCCAATAGATCCGCAGCAATTAACTCTGCATTTGCACTTTCATCTGCAACAATTAGTACTTCACTTGGGCCTGCAATAAAATCAATTCCAACCGCTCCAAAAACTTCTTTTTTTGCTTGGGCAACATACTTATTTCCCGGGCCAACAATTTTATTGACTTTTGGAATTTGCTTTGTCCCATAAGCCAAAGCGCTAATCGCCTGTACTCCGCCAACATTAAATATTCTATTTGCCCCAGCAATATTTGCAGCAACTATTACAACAGGATTTATTTTCGGCGAGCAAACAATAATTTCTTTTACCCCTGCAACTTTTGCAGGAATTATTGTCATTAATGCTGTGGAAGGGAGAGGGTAATTTCCACCAGGGACATAACAACCAACTCGTTCTAAAGGAATTACTTTTTGTTCTAAAACTCCAAAAGATGTTTTTATTTCAAATCCTTTTACTTGTTTATATTGTTCTTGCGCAAAAGCTTTGATGTTTTTTGCAGCATATTTTAGAGAATTAATAGTTTCTTTATCAACTTTAGAATACGCTTCTTTGATTTGAGTAGGAGTAATCTCAAAAAGGAGTGAAGAATTTTTATCAAATAAAATATTATACTCAAGTATCGCAGTATCCCCGTTCGTACGAACTTTATCTAGTATTTCTTTTACAGTTTCACTCATTTTACAACACCCCTTTTGTTGAGGGTATTTCTCCTATTGATCTTTCATCCATTTCGCACGCTTCTCTCATTGCTCTTGCAAATGCTTTAAACATCCCCTCTATTTTGTGGTGATCATTTCTTCCACCAAACAGTTTTAATTGCAAATTAATTGCAGAATTTATTGTAAATGCGTAAAAAAAATCTTCCACGCACTCAATTGCAAACCCCTTAATTTGTTGAGTTTCAAACTTTGCGTCCATTACTAAGTAAGGTCTTCCACAAAAATCCACTGCACATAAGCAAAACACTTCATCCATTGGAAGCATTCTTTGTCCGTATCTTTTGATTCCTTTCTTATCCCCAATAGCACTCGCAAATGCTTCTCCAAGTACTATCCCCACATCTTCTATGGTGTGGTGTGAATCAATTTGTAAATCTCCTTTGCATTTTACAGTTAGATCAAACAAACCGTGTTTGGCAAATAAATTAAGCATGTGATCAAAGAATCCAATGCCTGTATTAATTTCTCTTTTTCCAGTCCCATCCAAATTTAGTTCAACAACTATGTCAGTTTCACTGGTTTTTCTTTTGATTAATGCAGTTCTCATTCTTTCACCCCAAAGATTTCTTTAAGTTCAAAGATAACTTTTTCGCATTGTTTTCTTGTCCCAACTCCAATTCTCAAACATCCCTTGAGTAGAGGATCTTTAGTTCGATTTCTTACAAGAATTCCCCTTTCTTTTAACTTGAAATAAACTTCTTCACACTTTTCCCCAAAATCACAAATCAAAAAATTCGCTGAAGAGGGGAACACTTTTACTCTAAGTGAAGAAAGTTGTTTTTTCATTATCTCTCTATTTTGAATAACTTCCCCCACATATTGTTCAACAAACTTTTGGTCATCAAGCGCAACACTTGCGCAAAGTAGGGCAATTGTGTTAACACTATAGGGAGAAATAGTTTTTCTAATATTAGCAATTATTTCTTTGTTTGAAACAATATACCCGCATCTAAGTCCCGCAAGCCCATAAGCTTTTGAGAAAGTTCTTGTAATAATTAAATTATCAAATTGTTTAATCAAATTAATCGAGCTTTTTCCATAAAACTCAAAATAGGCCTCATCAATCATTACAAGAGAAGTTTTTGATTTTGCTTTTTTGAGCACGTCCCTAATTTGTTTCTCGCTAATTGAAGTACCAGTAGGATTATTCGGATTTACAAGAATTACAACTTTAGTTTTTTCAGTAATCGAATTCATCACTTGTTCAAATGGAAAACTTAGATCCAAATTATAAAAAACCTCATTTATTTTCGCGCCAATTATGGTTGCATAAAATTTGAACATTGCAAAAGTAGGCACAGGAATTATTACTTCTTCTCCATTTTCGACAAAGGTTTGCATTATTTGATTAATTGCTTCATCAGTTCCATTTGTGAGCACAATTTTATCAGGTGATAAACCCAACTTTCCAGAAAGCTTTTGCAAAAAGGACTCATATTCAGGATAAACGGAGAGTTTATTTGCATCAATTTCCTTTAAAGCATCAATTATTTTTGGAGAACAACCAATTGTATTTTCATTAAAGTCCAATCTTAGCATATTCTCTCTCCCACTTGTTGGAGGAGAATATGCCTCAAGTTGAACTACTGTTTTTTTTGGAGAAATCACAAAGACTCACTCTCCAATTTTGAAACTGCTACTTCTGTATCAGCCACACTATCAATCACAACTTTTGCCCCGCCTAAAAATAATTTTTCTTTGAGAGCACTATTTTTTACAGTTGGAGGGATCACTCCAATTCCCATCATTTGAGCACTTACCGCTGCTTTCATATCATCAATACTATCCCCAAAGTAACAACTTGGAGTTTCTAATTTCTTTAAAGCTAGATTTAATCCAAAAGGATTAGGTTTTGGTTTGTTACCCGTTTCTTCCATTGCAATAATTACACTAAATAAATCAAATATTTTGAAATATTTCAAAATAAACTCTGCCTCTATTCGCGGTCTACCAGTAAGTATTCCAAGTTTGTAAGTTTTACGCAAATTTTGAAGAGTTGTTTTTGAAAGTAAAAGTTTTTCATTAGTAATAAACCCATCCCAATTCACGCCCAAATAGTATTCTTGAAATTTATCAATAATTTTTTGTTTTGAAATCATTTTGCCTCGGTCAATTATTATTGCTTCTGATAAATCCCAATCATTATTTAGACCCCCGCGTTCTTTGTATTTTTGTATATCTTCTGGAGAGGGCAAAAACCCAGTAAAGCTTTCCACGGTTTTTTGAATTGCTTGCCGATAAGATTGACTCACATCAACAAGTACTCCATCAATATCAAATATTATTGATCTAAATCTCATTTTTTCACCCTCACAAGATTACTAATTTTCTCACTATCCCTTCGTTGATTTTCTTTCTCAATGTCTTTAATTGTAATACCATCATTTGCCATTATTACAAAAAGAAAATAAATTAGGTCCGCACATTCCCAAATTAATTCTTTTTTATCTTTTGAAGTAATTACTTCTGCCGCTTCTTCCACAAGTTTTCGTTTGAGTAAAAGTTCATCATCAAAAAGTTTTTTTGTGTAAGACCCACTTTTCGCATTTTCTTTTCGAGAAACAATTTTTTCATAAAGTTCTTCTAAATTAAACTCTTTTTTAGTTCCAAAGCAACTATATTGCCCTGTTTCACAAGCCACTCCGCGCTCATTAGGCAAAGACCCTTTTTGATTTACAACAAAAAGCAAAGTGTCTTTATCACAATCTTCTTTTACATTAATTATTTCTTGAACATTTCCTGAGGTTGCTCCTTTTTGGAAAACTCCTTTTCTGCTCCTACTAAAAGTCCAAACAAATCCAGTAGAAAGAGTTTTACTCAAACTTTCTTTATTTGAATATACTAAAGAAAGAACAGTGCCATCTTTTTCCTGCAATATTGTTGGAATTAGTTCATTTTGTTTTTCAAAATTAAGTTTAGAAGAATCGAAATTTATTCTCATTCTCTCACCCCCACAAGTATTGCATCAGATTCCATTATCCTATCATACACCCTAAGTCCAGCTTCTCTTGCACTTGATCCGGTTGAAACAATATCTATTATAAGATCCGCTATCCCATTACTTGCAGCTTGTTCGGTTGCACCAGTCAAGTAGTATTTTTCAAAAGAGTAACCCTTCTGAACAAGTTTTCCTAAAAAATTATCCGCAATTGCGCGATATTTTGAATTAATCGCAATTTTCAGTTTACCCGAAGAGGTGTCCAAGTTTTTGAGCTCTTTTCCGCAGGGGCCAAGTAAACAAAGAACAGGTTTTCCAAATAGTGATTTTTTATCTTTCCAGCCCAAGTTTTTTATTTCTTGAACAGAACTTAACGGATTTTTTAATTTGTATTCTTTAAACAAATCTTGCCCCGTGAGTCCAATACAATTAATTCCTTTCGAGATCATTTTGTCTACAAAGAACGCTACATCTTCTCCACGAACAAGTATCTTTGTATTTGGCAAGCTCTCAACTTGACACTTAAACTCTAAAAGCCCCGAATTTTTTGGCAAAATTATTGTTTTGTCCTCAACTAGTCTTAGTAGCTCGAAATCAATAAAATCAGTTTGGGTGTTGATGGGCCAATGAATCACTTTTTAGAATTTCTATTTCGCTTATTTTTCCATTCATACCATCAACCTCCAATAAATTTAATTTCTCATTTTAACTCATTACCATTTTTTTAATTATGTCAACTTCTTTTAATGAAACTAATTCTTGTTTTCCACTTTCAATATTTTTTATTGTAATTGAGTTTGTTTTAAGTTCATTTTCTCCAATTATTCCCACAAATTTATATCCTTTTTTTTCTGCAAAT
>CAZIEL010000045.1:0-7735 GCA_964538165.1 uncultured archaeon
CTATTGCACCAGTTCGTTCTCCTGGGTTAGAGTATGATTTGTTTGAAAATATTCAGTTGATTTTATTTGGTGTTGGCAGAATATTTCTTGCTTCAGTAATAATTTCTTTATTTGCACTCTTTTTTGAATTAGTTGCTAGTTTATTTATGGAAAATAAGATCGTTAAAGAGAATAGAAAGGGCAAAGTTAAGACTTCTTGGATTAAACAATTTGCGGGAATAGTTGTTGCTTGTGCTCTTTGTTTGTTCGTATTCTTGTTTTTGTTTGATTGGTTTGCTTTTGGGATGTTTTTGTTTATTTTTTATGGATCAGTTAATCCTTTGCCTTTATTTTTCTTGATTTAGGTTAAATGAAAGGGTTTATATTTAGGGGAAACATATTTTATATAGTGAATAAGTGTTAAGTGGTCGTTTTGACGGGGATATTGATGGACTCTCTTGTTAAGGAATTTTTTACAACTCTCCTAGCCGGTTTTATCTTCTTGATGGTTTTATTCACTAACCCTGCTTTTGGTTATATTATAGAAACTAATTCTTCTTCAGGAAATATTTTTTTTGCAGATCCAATAATAAATGATCCAAATCCAACTCAACTTGGGGGCGGAACTGGAACATCAACCCCTTCTTCTGGTACTGGGACTAGTACTTCTCCTTCTACTGAAACAAGTACCGGCACAACTAATTTGGGAACAGGAGCAACCGATTCTAGTGGGATTCAAGTTGCATCAAGTGATCCAACCGCAATACCTGCTACTAATGCTTCTCAAACTTGTGCTGTTTCAAAACTTTCTCCTCTTGAAGCAAAAGGGATAATGGATTTAACTTCTCAAGGATTTGCTGGGGAAAAAATAACTGAGGGCGATTTGGCTGATGCCAATAAGAAAAATGATGTTAAAGAAATTACTGATGCTTCTTTAGTTGGGAAAGAACTTGGGGGGGATAGGGCAGTAAAAGTTGATGCTCCAAAGTATGCTGCTCCTGCAGACAGATTTTCTTTTTTCAATAATCAATCCATTAATGGTCCTTTTGGAATTGGGTTAATAATTGATGATACTTTAAGAGTTGGCAGATGTGCTGATTTGCCCGAAGAACAATGTCGAGTTTTTGGTAGCGGTTTAAATATGAGGACTGGCGGGACTGGAATAAAAACAGATTTAGTAAATGCTTTTGATTCAGTTTCTTCTGATGCTACAAAGGATGCTGGTACAATTGCTTCACAAAACCTTTCAAAAGAAGAGTATGACAAAATGAAAGCAAATTATTTGGATTTTAATACTGGGGACAAAGATTTTACTACTGGGTCTTTTACAACTGATGGGCCGAAAATAACTAATTCTATTTACACCCAAAATTATATTGCAAAAAATGCAACTTCTTGTAATAATAGTGCTTGTACGATTAGCACTTACTCTGCGTTTGACAAATATTTTAATGCTTGGCTCTCAACTGATATGGTTGTATTTAATATTGGTCCAACCGTTTTGAATAAAGCAAATAAATTATTATCCAAAGCTTATCGATTAAGTACTTCTTCGTATGGGGGCAAACCTCTTGCTAATCCTCTTGGGATATTTGAAAGTTTTAAAAATAAAACGATAGACACCCTCACCCCAAAGAGTTTGGTTGGGTATAGATATGATAGGTATAATGCTTTGCTAAAAGAAGAAGGTTTTGACTCAATAATGGAGCCTTTTACAATTAAAGCAAAATTATTTAGTTCTGGGGGAGGGGGAGAAAATGGTAAACTTGTTGGGCCCGATTCTCCAATTTGGAAGTTTACTCCAGAAAAGAAAAGAAAGTTTTTTGAAGCCATTGAAAATTTAAGAGGGTATGCTAGAGGAAATGCAGAATATGTTGCTGCTGCGAAAGCAGAATTTGCTGCGAGTGCAAAAACTGCTGCTGATAAACTTACTTATGCAGAAAAAGTTACTAATTATCTTGTTGAGTGGGATGATGCAATACAACTTGATACTCCTGCTTGGATGAAAATAAATGATGATTTGTTTTCTTTGAATGGTTTGGCTCTTAGAAAAAATGGGCCCTATCCAGATGGACAAGGGTATGTAGATATTTCAACAGCAGCTCCATTTAATTTCAAAAGAGCTTTGCAACAATTTGGAAAAGATGGAGATTGGAGAGCGTGGTCAAATTCACAAAATGCTGATACTTTTACTGCCCTTGCAAATGGGGATTTGCAATTATACAAGATTGATGTTAAAGAAGTTTTAGCAAATAATGCTACTTTAAATGATTTAAAAGGTCACATTGTAAAATATGGTCAAGGAGGAGTAAGTGTAAAACTTGCTGATGGAAGAGTAATGTCACTAACAAATGAATCTTTTGATTATATCGCTGGATTACCTGGGGCTGCAGGAAATTTGACTGTTTACAAATCAGGGTATGTTCCAACAAACCCACTAACACCAGCTGATTTTGCGAACAGAGTAACAGATTCAAGAATGGTTGGTAGACCAGAAACTGCTTTAAGAAATTTGGATGAAATTCACAACGGTTTAGTTCAAAATGATTATGCTGGAAGAAAATCTTACAGCTTTTTAGATCAACAATTTGCTAATGAAGGAGATATGCTTAAAGCATATTATAAAAATCCTGCAGTTGGTGGTGTGTACAAGGGATTAGTTTTGCCAATTGTTTATTGGGAAGCAAAAAAAGGACTTGGAAATGCTGATTATTCTGCATACATGCTTCCAGAAACTTGGACTACTTTGTCAGTAAATCAAGGAGTAGACACATTGTACAAAGATTCTTACATTGATTTTTATGCTAATGAAGGAAGCGATCAAGGAGATATGTTCAAGAGAGCATTTAATTCTCTTCCATTTGTTTGGAATAAAATAGTGACTATGGGTGCTTCAACAAATCAATTTACAAGTGATATGCTAAACAAAGTAACTTTTGGTTTTTTGAATGATGATGGAATGGTTCAAGGGGGAATGAGGGATACTGTGGGAGATGTAGCCTTCTATTCTCATAACGAGAATTGTGTTGATTGCACCGGTTCGCTTGTTTTTAAAGATAATTATTTTGGAATAAATTTTATTGCTGCAACAGGAATGCAAGCCTATTTATTAGAAGCAGCAAATGATGAAACCAAGAAAGTTAGTGGAACAACTTTAATTTCTTATTCTCACCATTCAAATTTGGAAGGAAAAGCAGGACAAAATGATGGGGACTCAATTAATCTAGTTAGTGCGCAAAGAGAAGGAAATACTTGTGACCAACAATTAAAGAAATTAGGGCTTGGTTTCTTTGGAACTGCTTCTGGTGGAGTACTTGGGGTAGCAGAGAATGCAGCTTATTTTGTTGGATTTGGTTATGGTTTAATTGCAAGTTTAATACAACAAATGTATTATGCGAGAGAATTACAAGATTGTGTTGATGACAAAGAAGGATATTACATTCACTTTTATGCGCCTCCTGCAAAAGAAGCAGCAAGTACAAAGTCAAAAGAAATTCTTTCTAATGAAACTGTTAGCTCTGCTCTTTCAGATATGAGTTCAAAACTTGATGCGGTTGTAAAAGAAAAAACTAGTGCAGGAACTGAAAAAACAGATTCACAAAAGAATCCTGTTGAACAATCCATGGACAAAATTAAAGATCAATTTAGTGAATTTGCAGACAAAGCAAAGAGCACAAACATTTTACAAGCTTCAATTGAAATGCTTCCAACTTCAACAGGAGGAGTAAAAGGAACAGATGTGTTTTATGTTTGGTTTAAGGATAGCGCAATGCCAATTGGTTATAGAACAACTGGAAAAGTAACTACTACTGATGGAAATATTAGTGTTGAAGAAGATTATACAAAAGGAACTTTGAGTATAAATGGCAAACAAGTTTTGGGTCCAGATAAAGCAGATCATGTTAGAATGATTGCTCAAGATAATAGAATTCCTGCAAAAGTTGTTCCAGTTACTCTAAACAAAGTTGCTGCACCAAATGATAATTCAATCGTATTCCAGCTTAATACATATGGAGAATTAAAGGTTCTAAATACTCAAGTGCTTGATTGTATTCAAAAAGCAGTTGTAGATCAAACTGGAATAACTTATACTGGGGATGAATTAACTCAAGTGTTTGGTGACTTA
The DNA here is from genome assembly GCA_964538165.1 of uncultured archaeon. Taxonomy (GTDB): domain Archaea; phylum Iainarchaeota; class Iainarchaeia; order Iainarchaeales; family JAAZKV01; genus JAAZKV01. The sequence continues at coordinate 4,106 of CAZIEL010000045.1, forward strand.
AAAGCAATTAGTACTGAACTTTATAGTGCAGTTGTAGTAAACAAAACAGCTGGAGAAATTGTTCTTGAGGGAAGTGGAGCAAGATATAAGGGAACCGGTTCAGCAAAGTTTGTTGTTGATGGTTTTTGGGACACAAGACTTGAAATTGATGCAAATCAAACCGCAACTGGTGGAAAGTTTGTCGGAATGAACTTTGAGAATGGTTCAATAGTACTAAAACCTTCTACAAATGAATTAATTATTTGGTTAAGACAACATGCACAATCAATATTATCAAGTAAAGATGTAAAAGGACTTAATGCAAAACTAACAACAGTAAAAGATCCTGAGTCAGAATGTGATGAACCCGCAATTGATCTTGAAGCAGTTCCTCAAAGCGGGGATGAACTTGGGGCAAAAAGAGTTGATAATTTTAACACTTCAATGGATCACTTGGGTCCATTTACTCAATTTACTACTGACAAGAGAATATATGAGTTCTATGCAAAGAGAGACGAAACTACTGGAGAGTGTAAGAATTACTTTAGAGTAAGAGATAAGGATACAGGAAAAATTTTAACTGATTCAGAGATTGTTGGAGGAATAACTCAATCTCCTGATGGAACAATTTCATTTACAACTGCTGATGGACAAAATCATACTCTTAAGTTTGACGCAGAGAATGGGGTTCCAAAAGTATCTTACAATGGCGGAGCACCAGAAACATTACTCTCAGCTCAAGGACCAAATGGATCATTTTGGTATGATCCAAATAAGGGGCTATGGTATCCTGAGAATGGACTACAAATTCCATTAAACCAAGCATTCAAAGACAATGGAGCTTATTTTGGAACTGATGCAAATGGAAATGTAACTGGCACTCCAACGAATCCAATGACATTCAATCTTGGTCAACAAGGAAGCACAGGATTTAATATTCCTTCAATGCCTCAAACTGCAAGCGGAATAATATTATTCACTTCTGCATTTTTGCTAGTTGCATTCTTTTTAACAAGAAGAAAACAAGTTATTGCAAAAGTGAGATAAAAACTAAATCCAATTAAATTTTTTTTAAAAACATTTTATTATTCTTTGCACTTCTTTTGCAATTAATTATAAATCAATTGTACTTTTATTCTTTTATGCGTGAAAAGAAATTTGATATAGAAGAGTTAATTCAAATTGAAGAAGGGTCTTTTAGAAAAAACAAAAAAGAAATTGAGTTCCTTGAGATGGATTTACTTGAAAGAAAAAAGAGTTCAATTCACGGGTTTGGTATTTTTACTAAAGAACGCATATATCTTGAAAAAAAGTTTTATTCTGTTCCACTAACAGATGTTAGAAATAGTCCTGCTAAAAGATTAGCAAAAGTTTCAACAAACTTGTTTGTTAATGATCCAAAAATACTAAATTGGGTTAATCACTCTTGTGATGCTAACTCAGAAATTATTTTTGACCAAAAAGGGATTTTCTTAAAATCAAAAAGAGAAATACAAGTTGGGGAAGAAATTACTCTTGACTATTGTAATACTGAAGAGAAAAATATTTTGATTGAGTGCAAGTGCAACTCAACTAAATGCAGAAATTACTTTTTTATTACTGCTTAAGTAAACATTGATGGGCCGCTTTCTGGCTTTGTTTCTTTTGTATCCTCAAGTGTCTTTAAATGTTGTACAAGGGCTTGTTCAATTACTTTGGCTTCTTGGAGTAAGGGTTTTACGTCCAAATTAATTTTAGTTAGTGCACAAATAATTTTCACAACTTCAGCTGCTGCATTATAATCCGCAGTATTCTTAGCATTACCCATTATGCAAAAAGCTTCCATGTCATTATCTTTTAACATTAGCATTAAGAGGGCTGTAACTCCAGAAGTAATTCCAGTCTCAATCATTTCAATATTGTTTTGTTTTATAACTTTTTTTGAGTGTTCATTACTAGCAAAAGCATAAACTGATTTTCCATCAGGTATTCTAACTCCTGAAGTTGAAATTACTCTAATAATTCCTTTCTTTTTAAACCAAATAATTAATTCTTCAGCTACTTGTGCTGCAATTGTGTTATCAATTATTTGTTCAGCAAGTGCAATGGCAATTTTGTTTTTCTTATCAGCATAAATCCTAACAGGGTGAATTGGGAGTCCATTTTGAATTCTAATCATTGGCATGAAAACCTTTGATTCAATGTATCCAACTTCTTCAAGTTTAAGTTTTTCAACAATGTATCTTGCTCCAATAGTGCCTGCAAGTCCAAGATCAGGAAATCCCTCAATAAAAGTCCATCCTTTCATCGAAACATTTTTTGTGTCAATGATTTTGATTAGTTTTTCATTTGTGCCCATTACATCTCAACTCTTTTAGTTATAAGAAGTATTAAGTACTTAATAAAGTTTTGCAAGTTTAATTCATTGATTTTGCGATGAGGAAAATGGTTGTTGAAATTGGCACTAGGACTAAAGAATATACCCAAAAATTCTTTTTATTCCCTTCTTGCAAGGATAAAAAAAATGAGCTTAATAAAGCATATTCAAATATGTAAATTGTTGTCCCACTAATTGCGCTTTCAAATAAATTTTTTCTTTCTTCAATAGTTAATCCGAGTGATAATTCTCCTATTGAACTAAAATTAAACCCGCTCACGAGTCCAATGATTAATCCCAGTATTGCTGGAACAATTATTCCTGCAGCCAAAATTAAGGTGTATTTGGTTACAAGCATTACAGCTTGTCTTTCTTTTATAATTGCTTTTGATTCTAGTAAATCTTCAGCAGTTTCTTTTAGGGTTTCTGAAATTCTTGCTCCGCTTTTATATCCTTGTAATAGCAAATCAATTACTCGATTATATGCTTTACTCTTGTTTAATTCTTTGATTCTAAGTAATGCTTCTTCAATACTTGCTCCATTTTTTATTTCATTATAAGCTCGATTAAAATCTTTGCTAAGCAGACCAGTTTCTTGATTTGAGATTCGCTTAATTGTTTTCTCCATTGATGCCTCATCACAAAAAACACTGGCTTCAAGCAATAAATCGCTGAGTGCATCTTCTTTTTCTCGTTTTCTTTTCTCAAAAACAATGTCTTGAAATAAATAATTAACAAAAAAAGGGGTTACAAATCCAACTACTGCTATTAGGAGTAAGTGATCAATATTAGTATTAATAAATTGGGCAAATAGTGCCATGCAAAGTATCATTAATATTATTCCTTGAATTGTACAATTTAGGATGAATACTTTTATGTTTTTCATTTTTGATTCATTTAGGAACAATTTATTTTCAAAAGATTTTATTGTTTCTTCTTTAACAAAAAACTTGATTCCTTTTTCTATTGTGAGTATTGCATCCATAAAATTACCTTATTTTAAAAATAATGGGGTTTTTTGATCAATTGTAATTAGTATAATTAAATCAAGTAGGGGGAAAAGTAAAACACTTATTAGAAATATTTCTTGTGCGTCAAAAGAGAGTTTCATAAAATATGATCCGATTAGAATGAAACTCTCAAACATTGCTGGAACTATTGCTGACATCGCAATAAACATTAGTGCATAAACAACCATTTTTCCAGAAAATTCTTTGCTTTGAATTCTTTGTTTAATTAAAAGTTCTTCAGCAAGTTTTTTTATTCCCGATACATCCTTGGTTCCTTGGCTGTCT
>CAZIEL010000046.1:0-7629 GCA_964538165.1 uncultured archaeon
TAAATAGGAGTGCAAACTCCTATTTAGGTCTTTATAAAGGATTTGACCAGAACCTAAAAAAAAAACAGTTTTTGAAAGACAAAAAAACTTATTTTCAGATTTTTCTTGTTTTTAACTTAGCATTTCTTTTTTTCATCATTTCGGCTAAATCAAATCCTTTTTCCATTATGAATTCTTTTTGTCTTTCAGAAATACCATTGTCATGCAGGTGATATGCTTGAAGGGGATGCATCCCTCGCGAAGCAAGATAAAGAGTTGACATTGTTCCACTCCTCTGTTTACCATGCAAACAATGAATTAACAATTTTCCCCCATTCTTTCTTGCTCTTTCTGTTGCAGCAATCATTCTTAATGTCTCCGTCATTGTTGGAGCTTCATAATCATCAATAGGAATATTATAAACTTTAATTCCAACTTTCTTAGCAAAACTTTGCAAAGTTGGATCAATTACTTCAAGAGAAACAATTGATTTGTAACCATCTCTTGCAAGTCTAACAAGTTCTTTTTTTGAAGTAATAAGCCCTGAACGACTAACAAGATCATCCACTTTTTGAAACTCTTTCATAATAAGTTAACAACAAAAGAACTACTTAAAGGTTTTGAAAGTTTGTTTTACTTTCCAAACAAATCTTTTCTCTTTAACACTTTTCTATAAGCATTAGCGAATCTATGGGCTTCATCTCTAATTGCTTGAAGCAATTGCAAACCTTTGTGTTTTCTGTCTAATCTAATTGGAGTATCCTTTCCAACTTGATAAATTTCTTCAAATTGCTTTGCAAGTGAAATAACAGGAATATTTAGTTTGAGTTCTTTTATTACCCCGCTAGCTACTCCAAGTTGAGTTGGCCCACCATCAAGCACAATCAAATCAGGTTTTCGCATTGTTTTTGATAAAGAACCGGAGTATCTTCTTGTTACTGCTTCTTTCATCGCCATTAAATCATCATTATTTGCTTCTGCCTTGATTTTGAACTTTCTGTAATTTGATTTATCTGCAAAACCATCCTTGAACGAAACCATTGAAGCAACCGTATTTGTTCCACTCAAATGAGAAATATCAAAACACTCAATTACGTGCGGCACTTTTTCTAACTCAAGTGCTTTCCCAAGCTCAGTAATCCTTTCACTTCCCGCAAAGAACGTTGCAGTGATGTTTTTTGAAACAAATTCAAGAAGTTCTTTCTTATCCCCTGCTTTTGGAACAATTACTTTAACATCTTTATTTGCTTTCTTTGAAAGATACTCTTCAACAACAGGATTAATTTCAATCGGCAGAATTATTTCCTCAGGAACATTTGATTCATTATAAAATTGAATCAAAAACTCTTCTAAGAAATCTTCTTTTTCTTCAAAAACAAATTCTTGCTTATCTTCAACAATCCCTTTTCTAACATTAAATAACAACAAGTGTACTTCTCCTGCAGAAATAGTGTAATTAATTATGTGCGCATCAATGCTTTTTGTGAACTCTACTCTTTGTTTTTCTTTTAAAGTTTCTAATGCTTGAATTTGATTTCTTAGAGTTAAAGCGTATTCAAAGTTTTGCTTCTCTGAATTTTCTTTCATACTTTTTTCAAGCTCTCTGATTAACTCATCTACATTTCCTTTAAGGATCTTCTTTACTTGAAGAACTCTAGTTTTGTATTCCTCTTTGTTTATTATCTTTTTTAGTTGAGAAGAAGGTTTTTGTGTGAGCACTTTAAAATTTCTACTTACTGTATCCATAATTACTTTTCTAATACTTCCACTAACAAACGGACCAAAATATTCTCCCTCTTTATCTCTTTTTCTTGCAACTTCTAAGAATGGAATATCGTCCACAGTAACATGTATGTAAGCATATCTTCGTGAATCCTTAAGATCTAAATTAAAATGAGGATAATATTTTTTGATTAAGTTATTTTCTAATAAAAATGCTTCTGCTTCGGTTTTAGTTAAAATAAAATCAATCTTTTTTATCTTTGTTATAAGCAAAGTAGTTTTTGGATCCAAGCGAAACCTTGGGTTTCGCGGGACCCGTAAAGCATCGCTATGCTTTACTTGATCATGTTCAGTTTTTTGAAAATAATTAGAAACTCTCTTCTTCAAATCCTTGGCTTTGCCTACATAAAGCACAACTTCATTTTCATCCAAAAACATGTAACACCCAGGACTATTGGGCAAATAAGAAACATCTTTAGGAGAAATCATAAATATAAGTATAAAACAGATTTGTTAAATAACTTACTTTCTCAGTACTGATCCTAAGAATTTTCCAGTATAACTCTCTTTTACTTTTGCAACCTCTTCAGGAGTACCTATCGCAATTACTTTTCCCCCACCTTCTCCGCCCTCAGGACCAAGATCTATAATGTGATCAGCAGATTTAATTACTTCTAAGTTGTGTTCAATTACTACAACTGTATTTCCTTTGTCTACGAGAACTTGTAAAACATCAAGAAGTTTTTTAATATCATGAAAATGCAAGCCCGTAGTAGGTTCGTCTAATAAGTAGAGGGTTGAACCTGTTCCTCTTTTTGCAAGTTCTTTAGTAAGCTTGGTTCTTTGTGCTTCTCCCCCAGAAAGAGTGGTGGCACTTTGACCTAATTTTATATACCCTAATCCAACAGAGTTAAGAACTCCAAGTTTTTGTCTAATTTGGGGAATTGCTTCAAAGTGTTTTGTTGCTTCTTCAACACTCATTGCAAGAACATCAGCAATATTTTTTCCATTATAAGTAACGGTTAACGTTTCTTCATTATACCTTTTTCCTTTACATTCTTCACATTCCACATAAACATCTGGCAAAAAATTCATTTCAATTTTTATTGTCCCATCCCCACTACATTTTTCGCATCTCCCTCCCGGCAAGTTAAAAGAAAACCTTCCTTGGTCATAACCCCTCATTTTTGCTTCTTTAGTTTGAGCAAATAATGCTCTAATTTCATCAAACACTTTAATGTAAGTTGCAGGATTACTCCTTGGGGTTCTTCCAATTGGAGATTGATCAATTACAACTACTTTGTCAATCTTTCCCTCCACTTCAATACTCTCATGTTTTCCTGGAGTAATATTTGCTGTTGAAAGTTCTAATTTTTTAACTAATCCTTTTTGAATAATTTCTTCTAAAAGAGTTGATTTTCCTGATCCACTAACTCCAGTAAGACAAGTAAATACTCCAAGTGGAATTTCCACATCAATATTTTTCAAATTGTGCTCTTTACAACCCTTAAAAGTAATGCTCCCTTCACTTTTTCTTCTAACTTGAGGAATTGGAATACTCATTTTTCCAGACAAATATTGTCCAGTAAGAGATTTTGGATTTTTTTCTATTTCTTGTGGAGTACCAACTGCAACAACTTCTCCTCCATGAATTCCAGCGCCCGGACCCATATCTACAACAAAATCCGCTTTTCTAATTGTGTCTTCATCATGTTCAACTACAATTAAAGTATTACCAATATCACAAAGCTTATGTAAAGTTTCAATTAATTTATTATTATCTCTTTGATGAAGCCCAATTGATGGTTCATCAAGAATATAAAGAACCCCCATTAAATTTGATCCGATTTGGGTAGCAAGTCTAATTCTTTGAGCTTCTCCCCCAGAAAGAGTTCCAGCTTGCCTTGAGAGTGAAAGATACCCTAAGCCAACATCATTTAGAAATCTTAATCTGGCAAGAATTTCTTTTAAAATTAATTTAGCAATTTCTTTTTCTTTTTCAGTAAGATTAATTTCCTCAAAAAAGTTTAGAGCATTTGTTACAGATAACTCAGTTATTTCAACAATTGATTTTCCAGTAACTTGAACAGCAAGAACTTTGTCTTTAAGTCTTTTACCTTTACAAGTAGGACATTCTCTTGTTTTCATAAACTTTTGTAATTCTTCTCTTCGATACTCGCTTTCGGTTTGTTTGTAAAGTCTATCAGATTGAGGAACAAGACCCTCCCACCCCTCATTAAAATTCATACTCGCGCCATTACTCCAATTTCCTTTAATCGGATGAGGATCCCCAAAAAGCAATACTTCCAACTGTTTTTTTGAAAATTTTTCAATAGGCGTGAATAAATCAAATCCATGTACTTTTCCAACCGCAGCAAGTTGTTGACTCCTCCAAGAAAGATCCATTTTTCCGTAAATATCTATGGCCCCATCAATAATACTTAATGATTTATCAGGAATAATTAAATCAGGATCAAATTCTATTTTTACTCCAAGCCCCTTACATTCCTCACAAGCCCCAAAAGGCGAATTAAATGAAAACATTCTTGGTTGAAGTTCTTCAAAACTCATCCCACAAACAGGACACATCATTGCACTCGAATACAAGTGTTCTTTTTCTTTTGAATCAACAACAATTACAAGTCCATTTCCTCTCTTTAAAGCACTTTCAACAGATTCAACAAGCCTAGTTTTTTCTTTTGAATTAATTCGATCAACAACCGCTTCAATATCGTGCAATTGGTATTTCAAAAGAGTTATCTTTTCATCACTCCTCATTATTTTCTTATCCACTCTTACCTTAGCATAACCTTCTTTTCCAAGATCAAGAATTAATTGCTCATAAGTTCCCTTCTTTTGTCTAATAATCGGAGCAAGAATAGTTAAGTCCCCTTTTAGTTGCTCTCTTATTCTTTTTGCGATTTGCTGAGGAGTTTGTGACTCAATTATTACTTTATGAATTGGACAATGAGGAATTCCAACTCTTGCAAACAACAATCTTAAATAATCATAAATCTCAGTCACAGTACCAACAGTACTTCTTGGATTATTTGAAGTAGATTTTTGTTCAATAGAAATTGCTGGAGACAATCCATCAATAGAATCAACATCAGGTTTATTCAATAAACCAATAAATTGTCTAGCATAAGCACTCAAAGACTCCACATATCTTCTCTGTCCCTCAGCATAAATAGTATCAAAAGCAAGTGTAGATTTACCCGAACCAGAAAGCCCAGTTAACACAATAAATTTATCTCGAGGCAAAGTGAGATTAATATTTTTGAGATTATGTTCCCTTGCTCCACGAATTATTATATCCTTCATTAGTAGGTACTATATCGGATGGTTAATAAATTATTTGGGAGCAAGTTGCCGCACATTAAAAGCAAGATAAAGATAATAATTAGCCGCACAATAATCATTTAATACTCTTGAAACATTATTTTACTATGTTTAAAACAAAAAAATCATCTGTTCCAAAAGCTTTGGCGAGGCAAATAAAGTTTGGACAAACCATTGGGCTTAAAGGGGCAACAACTGGAACTGTTCTTTGGGCAGGAGGAACAGGATTACTCTTACAACAAATATATTCAGGGGGACAAAGCAAAATATTGCCTGCAATAGGAGCTACAGGAGCAATAATTGGTGGGCCACTAATGCAATTATCAAAACCAATTGCTTCAAGATTTAGGGAAAAAAATTTACAAAGACTAGTTGGAAAAAGAAGACTTGCCCTTGCAACTGCTGAAAGAATAAAAGACCCAAGTCTAAAAGCAATTTTACTAATATTAGCAAGTGCAAAAACTGTTGCTGAAAAAGAAGCTGTAAAAAGATTTATTCAAGAAGGAATTAATCAACAAAACGCAAGAGAAATTCTACCAATTGCAAGAAGAGCAATTGAACTAGAAAACACTTATGTTACAAAAAAGTTTCACCGAGCTGTGAGAGCGTTAAGAGGAATAGAAGCAAGAAAACTTGATGCGGTTGTGAAAAAACTTCTTGAAGAATTGGGTAAAAAAAGTATAACCACTAATGAAGAGTACCAAGAAAAAATGATTGAATACTTGGACCCATATGCAGTTTCTCACACAATGGATGTATTCAAAATTCATTCTCCTGGTTTTGGAAGCAAATTTATAAAATTAAAAAAAGCTCAAAGAGCAAGAGCAATTCAAAAAATTAGACTCAATAAAGACTTTAATGTTAGAGATGCAACTGCTGATGTAATAATGTATGAAACAGCAACGGGCTTAAATTCATTACTTGTAGGAGAACTAGGAACAAGTAGAAACGCACAAGCATTTATTAATTATTATGAACAAGTAAACGCCCAACTTCAAGCTTACACTCATAATAGACTTGTTGAGAGCATTTTAATTGGAGAGTTAAGAAGATACATAAGTATTTAATATGACGAAACACTCTCCAACTTATAACTCTTTTGACACTCAATTTATTTATGAAATTTATTATTATTCATGGTTCTGCGAGCAATTCTAGCAAAAATTGGTTCCCTTGGCTAAAAAAAGAACTTGAACTAATGGGACAGGAAGTTATTTCCCCAAATTTTCCAAATCCTCCAAATCAAAACCTTGAAAGTTGGTTAAAAACATTTAAACCCTATTTTGACAAAGTTGATTCAAATACTATATTTATAGCACATTCATTAGGCCCCGCATTTGTCCTCTCCATTCTTGAAAAAATTAAGATAAAGGTAAAAACTTGTTATTTTGTATCAGGGTTCACTGGAGCACTTGGAATAGATTTAGATAAAATAAACAAAACTTTTACTGAAAAAGAATTCGAATTCTCAAATATTCGATCAAGATGCCAAAAATTTATTTGTTTTGCATCAGACAATGACCCCTATGTGCCCCTAGAAAGAACAAGAGAATTTTCAGAAAAAATTAATGGAAAACTAATTGTAATAAAAAAAGCAGGGCACTTTAATACAAACGCTGGGTACACCACATTTGAAAAACTACTCGAAGAAATAAAAAAAGATCTTTGAGCTTTTTTGCCAAAAAAATAGATTTATTAGGGCATGGTTTAGGAATTAATTTATTGAGAACCTATGGAAATACTAAAAATAAAGGGACATTCAATAAACTATATCCCAGCAAAGGACTCATTTAATCGAAGAGCACTCCAATACAAAAACAATTTAATTAGAGCGCTTGAAAAAGTTGGGGTCCAAAGAGATGATATTGACTTAGAACTTGATGGCTACTGCGGAAGAGATGAAAAAGCGCATGTGATTTGGTACTACAAAGGAAATAGGCTTTATTATGAAGTTGCAACTCAAAAAAAATATGTTGATAATTTATTTATTGCCTCAAAAATAATTGAAAAAGAAGTAGAACTTGTTCTTTCAGAGAAAAAACCACTTGAAGAGTTTATTGCTGAATTTCGTGAAGATGAAGATGTAGATGAAGAAAGAAAAGAAGCCAGAGAATTTTTTGGATTAAATCATGACCATAAAGACATGGATGAAATAAACAAAAGATATAAAGATTTGGCAAAAACCCTTCACCCTGACACTCCTACAGGAGACACAGAAAAATTCAAGAAACTTAACCACCACCACAAAATACTCAAAAGAGAACTTGCTTGAAGATTAATTTAAAAACTAAAGAATACTAATTAATTCTTGTGAATTATATATGACTGGACCCGCAAGACAACAAAGAAAACCTAAAACTGACAAACCAGTTGGAACTGAATTTGCAACATTAACTGAACTAAAGAGCAAAGAAGAACAAAAAGGCAAATCAAACAAAATGCCTCACTACACTCCCAAGAAAAAAGTAATTCTATTACCAGGACCTGTTGAAATAAACAAAAAATAGCCCAGTTAATTAAATAAGAAAAAAACGCAGAGGCCGAGATTCGAACTCAGGTATCCTTTCGGATAATGGGTTAGTAACC
>CAZIEL010000047.1:0-7571 GCA_964538165.1 uncultured archaeon
CAAATATTAACAACTCATCCAACCATTTCTGTTGTTGGAGGAGCTCTTGGCAGGATATGTAATTGTGGTGGGGGAACAAATACTTTTACTAATAATGCTTGGTTTGATAATGTTGGAGATTTAGCATCAAATTGTTATCAAAGTGGGAACACTAGTTGTACAAAATATGATTCTGCTAATGGCGGGATTAGTGGATTTTATTATGACACAAATGTGCCCATAAATTCTTGGGGAACTTGGACTAATGTTTCTGGGAATAAATGGAGTACTACGGATGGAAATTGGAGTATTTGTCGCGGTGCTGGGCTTCCTTGGTTGAGTTGGGAAAACAGAACTTGTTAATTTTAAAATTGTATTAAATAAGTTTAAATTAATTTATCTATTTATTAATCAAAAGCGGGTGAGTTAATGCAAAAGAATTTTTTAGGACTAAATCCTGGATTTAAGGGACTTCTTGAAGGAAAAGTAGTGGTAGTTACTGGAGCTGGTTCAGGACTTGGTAAAGCAATTGCTCTTGGTTTGCCTTTTGCTGGAGCAAAAGTTGGTTGTCTTGATATTAACAAAAATGCGGTTGATGAGACTGTGAAAAAAATTAATTCTGAATTCTCTAATTGTGCCTTTCCTATGGTTGCGAATGTTACTTCTGAAGAAGAATTAGAAAAAGTTTATTTGGATTTGAAAAAAAAAGTTGGGACTGTTTCTGTTCTAATTAATTGTGCTGGTATTGCTACTCTTGGTAGTATTGATTCGCTTCATGCAAATCACATAAAAATTGGAAATGATGTGAATATTACTGGTTATTTTTTGAATGCTTCAATTGCTTCGCGTCAAATGATAACTGAAAAAAAAGGAGGGTGTATTCTAAATATTTCTTCAGCATCTGCAAGAGGGGCAAGCGAAAATTCTTCTCTTTATGCGGTTGCAAAAGAAGCTCAATGTATGATGACTCGTTCTTGGGCACTTGATCTTGGAAAACAAGGGATTAGAGTTAATGCGGTTTTGCCAGGAGATTTATATGGTGAACCAGATTTGGGGATTAGTTCTGGAATTTGGAATCAAGAGTATTTTGAAAAAAAAGCAGTGAATAAGGGTTTAGTTAAAGTGAATGACAAAAGGTTAGGAAAATTAAAACTTGATCCAGAAATAAGAAAACTGGTTATTGATTTTTATACCAAAAGAACTGCTTTTGGAAAACAAGTCATGTATAATGATGTAGTGGATGCGGTTGTTTTTCTTTGTTCTGATTTGGGTTCAAAAATTACTGGGGAAAGTATTTCAATCACTTCAGGAAACCCGGCAGCATTTTCTAGATGAATATTGTTATTTAGTTTAGCTTTAACTTAAAGTTAAGGCAACTTAATATATATCTTTTATAGTATTAATTATAGGGGTTTTTTTTTTGAATCGTGCGCAAGGTACTATTGAATACTTAGTTATTATTGGTGTCGTTGTCGTTATTTCTCTCGTTGTTGCTTCTTTGCTTGTGGGTTTTATGTCGTCGGCACAGAATGTTTCGTCTAAATCAAGCAAGATAAATGCCATTTTGGGAAATATTGCCATAATAGAAGCCGTGATGAGTGAAGATGGGAATTATTTTATTACGCTAAAAAATAATTCAGGGGATAATTTAACAATCTCAAAAATTGAGGTTGGTGATAAAGTTGCAGAACCAAATAAAAGTGTTTCATTAAATGGGGAAGAATCTTTTATTATTACAAGCTCGATGGTTTGTGAGGAAGGTCAATTAATATCAAGTGAAATTAAAATAACTTATCTTACTAGTCAAGGTTTAACAAAGAGTCAAGATTATTCTTTGCCGATAAGCTTTGAATGCTCAAATTTTACGCCCATAATTGACTATGTTGATGAATATGGGGATTTGCATGATCCTAATGAAGTTGATTTGGACTGCGATGAAACAATGTATTTTTGTAATGGGGGTTGTGTTGAGCGTGAACCTGGTTTAGGAACTTCACAAGATCCTTATAGGATTTATGATTGTTTGGATTTAAATGCAGCAAGAGGTAATTTTGGTATTTATGATTATGAATTAGCGCAAGACATTGATTGTTCAGATACACAAAACTGGGATTGTGTTGGTGAAGTGTGTAACGGATTTTCTCCTTTGGGGGATTTGGCTAGCGGAAGAGTGTTTAATGGAAAGGGGCATAAAATATCAAATCTATATATCAATAATCCTGGGGGTGATACTGGTTTATTTTCAAGAATTAATGGCACGGTTAAAAATTTGGGGTTAGAAAATATTCATGTGCAAACAAGAAACACTGGGACTGCAGGGTATTCATATTCAACTGGGCCTTTTGCTGCAGGGATATATGGTTTACTTGAAAACAGCTACGTTATTGGAACTGTTGTTGGGAATGGAGCTCCTGTTGGGGGAATAAGTGGATTTGGTTATCATCACAGTGCTGGATTTTTTATAAAAAATTCTTATTCTGTAATAAGTTTTGAAGGTACTTGGGGTGGAGGGGGAGGTAGTGGTTCTGGTATAAATGGTTTTGCAACCTTTTTAAGTGGGGGTTGTGATTGGACACAGTATGGTGGAAAATTTCAAAATTCGTACTATCAACAAGATCAAAGCTTAAACATACTTCAATACTTAAATTGTTTTCCTACGGTATATACAAACCAGTTCGCAAGATCAAATTCGGATTTAAAGAATCAATCAAATTTTGTTGGTTGGGATTTTGATACAAATTGGGCAATAGATCCAAATATTAACAATGGCTATCCTTACTTAAGGGCTTTGGATAATTGTTCATAATAAAACATGGTTTTAATTTTGAATTATTTGATTAAAATATATGAGTGTATTTTTTGTTACACCTTCTTTTTGTTAGTGTTTATAAAGCCAGAATTGTGTTATTTTAGTAATGAGTGAGTTATTTTCTAATAGTGCTGTTTCAGCAGGTGTTAGTTTTAACTCATACTTTGGTTATTTCTATTTTTGGGAATAGACTCTGGACTATTTAGCCAGGGTCGAATTCTACAATTTAATTTTGTTAGATTAGGCTCCTGGTTTTTGGTTCACCAAAGTGAATAAAGGAAAGCATGTTGGTGATAAAAATGATAGGGAAAAAAATTAGAATGCAAAGAATTAGTGATAGAACGTCAGGAAAAATGTTAATTGTTCCAATAGATCACGGAATTAGTGATGGTCCTATTGAAGGATTAATTAACGTTAAGGAAACTGTTTCTACGATCGCTGAATCTGGAGCGAATGGAATAATAATGCATAAAGGATTAGTTGGCGTGGGTTTCCGCAGGAGTGGAACTGATGTTGGGTTGATTGTTCATTTGAGTGCGGGAACTTCGCTAAGTCCAGATCCATTAAACAAAGTAATTGTAACAACAGTGGAAGAAGCAGTGGCGCTTGGAGCCGATGCGATTTCAATTCACATTAATGTTGGGGCGGTGGATACTGCAAGAATGATGGTTGAAGCTGGGGAAGTTGTAAGAGATTGCAAACGACTTGGGATGCCGCTATTAATGATGATGTACCCTAGGGGCGAAAAAATAAAAAATGAAAAAGATGTTAGTGTAGTTAAGGTAGCCGCAAGAATTGGAGCTGAACTTGGAGCCGATATTGTAAAAACAAATTATACTGGAAGCAAAGAATCATTCAAAGAAGTTGTTGATGGTTGTACTGTTCCTGTGATAATTGCTGGCGGATGTAAGGGAAGTGATAAGGAAGTTCTTCAAATGATTCGAGATGCAATGGATGCTGGTGCTGCAGGGGTTGCGATGGGTAGAAATGCTTTTCAACATAAAGAACCAAAAAAAATAATAAAAGCAGTTTCTTTAATCCTTCACAAGAATTATTCAGTAGAAGATGCAATGAAAGAAGCCCAAATTAAGGATGAAGTAATTGCAGAAAAGATTCCTACACAAAAGAGTTTTCATTAAAAATTGGTGATGAT
Organism: uncultured archaeon; assembly: GCA_964538165.1. Classification (GTDB taxonomy): domain Archaea; phylum Iainarchaeota; class Iainarchaeia; order Iainarchaeales; family JAAZKV01; genus JAAZKV01. The sequence continues at coordinate 3,942 of CAZIEL010000047.1, forward strand.
AATGACAAATGGAAAAGAGTTAATTATAGACATTAGGCCATATGAAAAAGACTTAGTTACTGGCTCTCTTGAAGCTGGAATAAAAACAATTATAGTGCCAAGGGGTACTACTGAGCAAGTTCATAAATTAGGTAGAATTGAAACTATTTCAGAAGATGGGGATAGGGTGCTGGGAAAAGATATTTTTGAACAAACAATCACTAGTAAGCAAGAGGAAAATAAAGCTCTTGTGTATGCAAAAAGTTCTGTAATAGTATCAGTAACAGATTGGAAAATAATTCCTTTAGAAAATTTAATTTCAAAATCACCAAACATTTATGTTAATTGTAGAGTAGATGATATTTCTACAATGCTTTCTGTGATGGAACAGGGTGTAAGGGGAGTTGTAATTAAAGTAAAAAATAGGGCTGAGATTATGAGTGCAGTAAAAGAATTTTCAAAAAGTGAGGGAGTAGTTGATTTAGTTGAGGCAACCATAACTAATGTAAAAGTGCTAGGGTCAGGAGAAAGATGTTGTGTTGATACATGCAATTTAATGAGTGTTGGGGAAGGAATGTTGATTGGTAATTCTCCAAAAATGCTTTTTTTAGTTCAATCAGAATCAAACGAAGCAGAGTATTGTGCAACAAGACCATTTAGAGTAAATGCTGGTGCAGTTCATTCATATGCATTAATGCCGGAAGGGAAAACAAAGTATTGTTTTGAATTATCTTCAGGAGATGAAACTTTATCAATTAATTATAAAGGTGAAGCAAAGAGAATAATTGTTGGCAGAAACAAAATAGAGACTCGTCCATTGCTTTTAGTTGAGGCTGAAGTAAATGGAGTTGTTTCGGGAGTAGTTTTACAAAATGCTGAAACCATTAGGTTAATTCAGAAAGATGGAAAACATATCTCTGTGGCTGAATTAAAAGTTGGAGATAAGGTTTTAGTAAAAGTTGGGGAAGCAGGAATGCACTTTGGGACAAAAATAAAAGAAACAATTAGGGAGTGAGTTGATTAGTTGTTTTTGTTTGGTGCATTATCATAAATTTGTTTTATTTCACTAGCCGTAAGTTGTCTGTCCCAAATATAAAACTCATCAATGTCACCAACAAAGTTTTTTACAGTTGGACCGCCAGTGTCTTTTCTTCGCCCCAACCAAATCAAATGAACATCATTTCCACACTTAGTGGTCCCAGCGTTTTGTGTTATTTGTGGCTGTCCATCTAAGTAAAAACTTTCTGAATATGGTTCATGGCTAATTGTTATGGCTGCAAAATGCCATTTATTGAGTGAGATTGGCTGTGTGGAAGTATTGTTCATGAATTGAATTATGGTTGATGCGTTGTCACAAGACCAAGATCCAATATTCCAAATTGCATAATTTGAAGAGTCCACTTTCAAATTTCCTCTCCAGTGATTAAATAAATCTGGATTTGCTCCTGTTCCATCAGTGGCATATAAAAATGAGGCAACGTATCCTGGTTGATTTGTTTTGAACCAAATTCCATACGTGACTTCTTTTGGGTTTGGTAAATTATTAATTTGAACATATTGTTCTGTTGTGGATGTTCCATTTCCGCTTGAAAAATTAAGCCCGGTTCCAGATATTCCGGTTATTGGGGTTGGGCAAATGGGGCCACAAGAACCATTATTTGCGTTCAATGAATTTGTAAATGTAGTTGCTGAATCAAGTAACCAATAGACATTTAGTGATTTTATTATTGGATCAGTTTTTTGGAAACTATATCCTGCAAGAGAAACATAAGACAAATTCTTTAGTCCGGTTAGTGCATTACTTTCGCTAGTTTGCCCAGAAGTTTCCTGTGTTTGGCCTTGCAATATTATAGAACTTATTGCAATTGTTACTATTGCAACAACAAGAATTGCAGCTCCAATAATTAGTAAGTATTCAATTGCCCCCTGTCCTCGAATAGGGGTTTGTGTTCGTTTTTTCATTATTGAATATGTGACTTGTAATATTTAAGTATTGGGATTAATTTTTTTTAAAAAAAATAGTTGCACTGCCGGAATTCCGGCAGTACTTGAATTATTATTCTAATTAAGCTGCTACATCAATGTTTAATCTCTTCTTTAGTTCTCTGTATCTGTTTCGGATTGTTACTTCTGTAACTCCAGCAACATTTGCAACTTCTTTTTGAGTTCTTCTTTCGCCTTTTAATAATCCAGCGATATAAACTGCTGCGGCTGCAACTCCTGTTGGGCCTCTTCCTGAGATTAATCCTTTCTTAATTGCTTCTTCAAGTATTCTTCTTCCTTCTTCTTGAACTTCCCCACTCAAGTTTAGTTCTGAAGCAAATCTTGGGATGTAGTGGATTGGGTTTGTTAATGGAACACCTAAATTTAGTTCTCTAACCAAAAATCTGTATGTTCTCCCAATTTCTTTTTTTGTAAGTCCACTAGCTTCTGCCATTTCATTTAGAGTTCTTGGAACGTGGTATGTTCTACACACAGTGTAAAGAACTGCTGCAACAACTGCTTCAATTAATCTTCCTCTGATTAATCCTTTCTTTACAGTTTTTCTGTAAAGTAAAGCTGCTGCTTCAACTAAAGTGTCTGGTATGTTTAAGTAGGAAGCAACTCTTCTCATTTCTGTTAGAGCAATAGATAAGTTTCTTTGCATTGAACTACTTACACTTGCTCTTTTATGCCATTTAATTAATCTGTACATTTGTGCTCTTCCTTTTGAAGAAAGTTTATTTCCTCGCAAGTCAGTTCCTCTTCTATCAATCATGGTAACTAAACCTTTGTTTAGTTTAACATACTTCATCGGGCTTCCGCCTCTTGATGAGTCTTCACTATCTTCAAATGATCTCCATTCTTTTCCAGTATCAATCATTTCTTCTTCTGATACAATTAGACCGCAGTTCATGCATACTGCTTCTCCTTTTCCGTGATCTATTCTAATTTTTTCGCTTCCACATTCAGGACATTTTGTTACCAAACTCATCACCCTTTAGTATTTTGTATTAAATTAAATGAAGCTAGTTTTCACCAGACTTTTTATTAATCGTGTTTTTACACTACTCAATGTTAATTAATGAAAAAAATGTTCAAAGTAGCGCTTAATTATATAAAGGCTTATTAAGCAAGTTTATAAACTTTCTGGGGGCTCATTTTATATTTAAAGCCCCATCCAGAATGTGTCTAATCGTTGATTTAGGGCATTTTATCTATTTCTGGTGATTGTTTTTTGCTTTTATTCTATTAGCACTGCGTTTACATTCCCTTCTTGTCCGGGTCTGTTTGTTATTCTTGCCAATTTTTCTGCGCCATCTACTTTTATTCGGATTATTGCGCCTTTTGTGGATATGTTTGATCTTGCAAACAATCTGTTTGCATCATTAGTTTTAACTGCAATTATTTCGTATTTTGTTATCTTTCCTTTGTTGTCAGTAACATTTGCGTGTTTTAGTTCTAAAGCTCTAGTTTTGTAAGTAAGTCCTAATCCTCTTTTTGTTTCTCTTTTATCAGTTTTTACAGTCTCATCAGTTTTTGTATTTGCTGCAGTTCCGCCTCTCCAAGCTAATTTCTTTGACAAAGCTCTAGCACTATTTCTTTTTCCGCCAGAAACCTTCTTACTATCTTTCATGTGCCATTCAACCATTTAATACTCACCAAGTAATA
>CAZIEL010000048.1:0-7517 GCA_964538165.1 uncultured archaeon
GTTTGTGAGTAACTAAAATATGGTTTGCTTTTTTCCAATCTTGAATAGTTTTTTCATCAATTAATAAAAACCCTGGGTCAATTAAGAGGAATGTGTTATTATATTCAATTAAAAAACAAGATTGTGCATATTTTGTTATTTTCATAACAAATGCACAATTCTAAATATTTTTAACCTTACTTAATAGCATCCCAAATTAGTTTGTCTCGTGGGTTAATTACTATTCCTTGTGAAGTAATGTCCATTGGATGTACATCTCTATCATGTACTGTTCCCCTCATTTTTCTAACAAATATACTTCTGTGAGGGGGAGTAAAATATAATGCTAATATTCCATCCACAACAAATTCTTCAACTCCAAATGCAGAGAAAGTAGTTTTTGTTGGTTGTGTTTCTGATGTTAGTAGAGTAGTGCATCCAAATGATTTTAATGAATCACACAATTTGAATAAAGTTGTTCTTAGTAGGCTTGGGTCTAAATATGCTCCAAAAACGGTGGTTGAATCAATTACTAATCTTTTCGCATTTATTTCTTCAACTTCTTTTGCGATTTCTCTTAATTGTTCATCAAGTCTGTCTTCCATCATTTCTCTATCTTTAACGAACTCCATTCCAAGCCTGTATATTGTGAACATTCCTTGATCTTGAAGAGATTTGATGTCCCACTGAAAATTTTCCATGTTCCAAGCGATATCTCTTACGTTTCCTTCAAGTGTAACAAATACTCCTGGTTCTCCATATTGTAAAGCTCCATTGAATAAGTACTGTGTGGTCATAATGGTTTTTCCAGTTCCTGCTCCACCAGCTACAAGAACGTTACTTCCTTTTGGAATTCCGCCGTTTAATAGTTCATCAAGTCCAGGCACACCCGTTTTTGTTCGTTCCAACATACCACCTTTTTTCAAAGAAATTATTGTTTTAAGTAGTATTTAAGTCTTGCTAACCCAAATTATTATATTTTATTAAATAAAGTTCATTTTTATTGGGCGGGGAAAAGTTAAAAAGCAAGTTTTGATATTAATTAATTATGCCTAAGTCCTATAAAGAAGATCTTGTTGATAAAGTGCCAACGGTTCTAGAATCTACTCAAACTGTTGAATTTTCTGACAGCGAAGTTGTTTTTGAGAGGGATTATTCAAAAATGGATTTGGTTGATTTAATTGATCAGCCCGCGTGGAAAACAATTTTGATTGATCTTGTAGAATCCGAGAAAATGAATCCTTGGGATATTGATGTTATTGGGCTTACTGAAAAATACATTAAAAAAATTAATGAACTCCAAGGAAATAATTTGCGTGTTCCTGCAAATGCTATTCTTGCTTGTGCTATTTTGGTTAAAACAAAAGCTAAGTATTTGAGGCTTTCTTCTCTTGATGAGAAAGAAAAAGAAGCAGTTTTGACTCCTGAGCAGAGGGCATTAATGCTTCAAGAGATTCCTGATTTGATGGCAGGCAGGCTTGCTAGAGAAGGAAGAATTACTCTTGACGAACTTGTAATGAGTATTGAGGATATAATTCAAAGAACGACCCCAAAAAAGAACTCTTCAAGAAGTATTCCTAGAATTGAAATTAATTTTGATTCAACTAGTATTGAAGAAAAAATGCAAGAAGTGCTTGAGCTTATTAAAATGAAAGTTGATTCACAAGGAATCGTATTGTTTGCAGATTTGATTATAGAAAGAGATAGTGTGGATGTGATGGTTGATACTTTTCTTCCTGTTTTGTTTTTAATGAATAATGGAAAAATTATTGCGTATCAGAACGAGTTTTTTGGAGAAATATTTGTGCAATTAATAACTCAGCCCGAGGGAAGTATTGCTTAGTTTTATCTCTAAAGAACAATTGCGTAACACTTAAATACCTTTTTTTCTCTTACTAATGCATGGCAAAGAAGAAAGTTAAGTCAAAAAGAAAATTTGCAAAAAAAGAGCCAATTTATCCAAAAGAGGTTCCGCAAGGATTTTTTTCAAGGTTTAAGGATGTAATTCCTCCTCAGCAAAAAAAAGAAACTGTTCGAGTTAAGACATTTATTGTAGAAAAACCTGTTTATGTGCAAGCCCCTCCACAAAGAATTATTCCTCCTGCTCAAAAATATGGGTTAACACAGGAAGATTATGAAAGGTATGATGCTCGACAAAGTAGATACACAAAAAAGAGGGAAGAAATTGATGATGAAGAATTTGATGTTTCTGAAAGTGAAAAATTGTCCCCTAAAAGAAAGAGAATGACTAGAAAAGAGGAAATTGATGAAGAAATTGGAGAAGGGGCTGAAGATGTTGATTATGCTGAGGGTGATGATCAATTTGATGAGAATCAATCCGGTGAACTAGATGAAGAGAGTGAAACTAGCGGAGAAGAAATGCCAATTCAAGCGCCTGTGCAAAAGCACTTGCGGAGTAGAGGAATGTTTCTTAACTCTTGGTGGAAAAAAGCCTTGCTTTGGGCAGTTGTTATTTGGTTAGGTATTTTATTAATTGAGCTTGGGATGCATACGATGAAATTAATTCAAGTAGATCTTACAAGACAGTGGTGGGTTTTGCTTGGTGGATTGATATTTATTTCAATGATTTATTTTAAGTTCTTTGAGGGTAAAATAAAACTTTGATTTGAGGGATGTTTTCTTGAGAGAAAAAATAACAAGTTTTTCAGTAGAATGGGGAAAAATTTCTTTTGATGGTTCAGAGTTACAAGACATTCTATTTGTGGATGGAAAAGTTACTCCAAGAAATTATGACTTTTTAAATAAAAAGTATGGGACTATCCATCTTGTGGATCTTGAAGAAGCAAAACAACTGTTAAAAGGAAATCCGTGGGAGGTTGTAATTGGAATTGGGTTTGAGGGGTTGTTAAAAATTAACCCTGATGCTGAGGCTATTCTAAAACAAAGAACTGCTCTAATTGTTCTTCAGACAAAAGAAGCAGTTGAAAGAATTAATGATAGACTTAAGCGCGGAGAAAAAGTTAATGCATTGATCCATGTTACTTGTTAGGATCAACGCTATTTCTTTGTTAATTGACATTGAAAGTAATGCTTAATTTACTAATTTCTTTTTTTTAAGTGAGTTTTCAATAGCAGGTCTGTCAAATCCAATTATAATGTCTCCATCAACATCAATTACTGGGACCCCCATTTGTCCACTTTTTTTTATCATTTCTTTTGCTCTGTCTTGGTTGATTCCAACATTAACATCCTCAAAATCAACTTTTTTATCTTTTAGCCAATTTTTTGCCATTACACAATATGGGCATGTTGTTGTTGAATATACAATTACTTTGCTCATAAAAACACCTCAAGAATAAATGAACATTCATTCATATGTTCTTTTAAATGTTACTTCTTAGTTGGGTTGTGTTCTTTTTTTCCAACCATTACAAAAAATGCTTCTTTTTTGTTAATTAACCAATTTAATTCATCAACTCTTGGAGTACTAAATTTTGGTTTTGACGCAAGAAAGGTAATTTTTTCTTTTCTAAACCAGTTAGTTATTTCTGAAATGGAGTGATATGATTCATGTACTTGCCCATATTTGTCTGCAGAGTGTATTCTTTTTCCATTTGATCCAAATAGTTTTTCGCCTATGTTGATTCTTTTCTCAATATCCTCTCCTGCAAGAACTCTGATTACAATTCTTTTCAATCGATGTCGAAGTCTTGAGTATTTGTTATAAAGGCCAATAATAACAATTCCATTTTCTTTTAGTTGATTTGTTCCAAGTTCAAATGCTTTTTTTGCATTAATTGTGTGGTGCAATGAACCAAGGGCTAAAACAACATCAAACTTTTTCCCAAACTCATTTTCTTTGATTTTAAGAATATTTTTTTCCAAAAAGTTAACTTTATTTTCTATTTTAAATTTCTGTGATAAATCTTTTGCTTTTTTTATTGAGTTTGAACTTAAATCTATTGCGGTTACTTTTGCTCCAACTAATGCAAGTCCGCAAGCAAGTTCACCTGTTCCGCAACCGAGCTCAAGTACTTCTTTTTCGTTCCAATAGTGCGTATCTTCATCAAATATTTTTGTTATCCATTTCACAAAGTATTTCAAATCTTCTTTTGAAGTAAACTCTCTTGATGGGTAGGGGTATTTTTCATACAATTCTTTCACAAGTAATTGTTTTTGTTCATTCTTCATTCAATAATTGAGTATTTGCTAATAATTAAAAGAGTGTTGAACAAAGGGATGTGATATTATGCAGCGTCTTATTGGATTACTAGATTTGGATTATTTTTATGCTCAAGCTGAAATTCTTAGAAATCCTTTGATTAAGGGAAAACCGGTTGTAATTGTTATGCCGTCTTTGAGAGAAAATTCAGGGGCTATAGCAACTTGTAATTACGAGGCAAGGGCACTAAAAATTAGATCTGGTATGCCTCTTATGTTAGCAAAAAAACTTGCTAATTCGGAAACTGTTTTTATTAATGCTGACAAGAATTATTATGAAGAAATTTCGCAAAAGGTTTTTGAAATAGTTGATTTTTTTTGTGAGAAAGTAGAACAAGTTTCAATTGATGAGGCTTATTTTGATTTAACTAATCCGTTAGGTAGTGAAAAAGCCGAAGAAATTTGTAAGAAGATGAAACAGAGAATTAAATCCGAACTTGGATTAACGTGTTCAATTGGGGTTGGAGAGAATAAATTGATTGCAAAAATGGCTTGTTCGATAAAAAAACCTGATGGGTTGTTGATAATAGATTCGAGAGATACTCTTAATTTTATTTCAAAACAAAAAATTTCTTCTCTTTACGGGGTCGGTCCAAAAACTGAAGAAGAGTTTGTAAAACACGGGGTGACTTTTGTTTCGGATATAAGAAATTTTCAAAAAACTGATTTGATTAGTTGGTTTGGTGAAGCGAATGGGTCAAAATTTTATGACTTTTCAAGAGGTATTGATGAAAGATTAATTGAACCGAATAGAGAAAAGCAGCAACTTTCAAGAATGATGACAATAAAACAAGATTCAAGAGATTATGATGTTATTGTCCAAAATTTGGATTTTTTGTTAGGGTTATTGTATAAACAAATTATTGAATTAAAAAAGAAATTCAAAACAGTTTCAATAATTATTGTGACTGATAAAATGGAGACAGTCACAAAATCCAGGACAAAAGCTTTGCCTATTGAGAATTATATTGATTTAGAAGAAATTAGTCACAATCTTTTAAGAGAATATTTAAATGAAGCACTTGCTAGTGTGCGAAGAGTGGGTGTTCGTGTTTCTAATTTTGATGAAAACTCTGGATTTCAAAGAAAATTATTTGAATTTAAGTAAAGGGTGTTTGGTTGAATTTAAATAAAACAAAAATCAGGGCTAAAAAGATTTTTTTTGAGTTAGAAGCAAATTATCCAAATATTCCTCTTCTTTTCTTAAATCATACTACTGATGCACAAATGCTTTGTGCGATAATTCTTTCTGCACAAAGTACTGATGCTCAAGTAAATAAATTAACTAAAACCTTGTTTATGAAGTATGTGTCTGTTGATGATTTTGCTAATGCAAATTTGAAGATGTTTGAGAAAGAAATTAGGTCAACTGGGTATTATCGTCAAAAAGCAAAAAGAGTAATTTGTTGCTTTAAAATAATTAGGGATAAATATGGGGGGGTGATTCCATTAGTAATGGATGAGTTGATAGAATTACCTGGGGTGGGTAGAAAAACTGCTAATTTGGTTTTAGCGAATAAAGGAATAGTTGGGGGGATTGCTGTTGATACGCATGTTTGGAGACTTTCTCAGAGATTAGGATTTACTAAATTTGATAATCAAACAAAAATTGAGCAAGATTTGTTGCAAATTTTTGATAAAAAGGTTTGGTCAAAAATAAATGGGTTGTTTATTAGTCATGGTCGAGCAATTTGTACAGCAAAAAAACCCAATTGTGCTAATTGTTTTTTGAATAAAAAGAAGTTATGTCCAAAAATTGGAATTTAGTTAATATTTATTTAAAAAAAAGTATTTTTTTAATAAAGAGTAAATTTATATACTTATATGAACCTACTTTCATATGTAGTGGTTTTCTATGATAAAGAAAAAGGATTTGATTGGGGAGATTGTATCAAACTATCCTGAAGTTATTCCCGTTCTTGCTAGCGCAGGTTTACACTGTATTGGTTGTCATGTTTCAGTTTATGAGTCTTTGGAAGATGGTTGTCTTTCTCATGGACTTACAAAAAAAGAGATTGATGCTCTGGTTAGGAATGCAAACAAAAAAATTCTCCAGTTTAAAAAAATGCCAAAAGCAACTTTTTCAAATAAAGCAATTCTCGAACTTGCAAATAGAATAAAGAGTTCTAAGAGTAAGTTTATTAGAATTGTTCATTCTTTTGGCGGAGAATTTGATTTTGAGCCAACTGACACTCAAATAGATGGTGATATTTTGTTATCTGCAAGTGTGAATGAAATTAATGTAAGTATTTTAGTAAATAAAACTGTTGAAAGAATGTTGCGCGGGCTAGTAATTGATTATGATTCTGTTCAAAAAGACTTTACTGCCCAAAGATCAAACTAGATTTTTTGTTTCGGAATCAAATATAGTAATTATTCTATTTCTTTTTGTTGAATATATTTTGAAGCAGTGTGTGCTGCAATTGCGCCTTCTCCAATACAAGTTGCAATTTGGTTGAGTTCTTTTTTTATGCAATCGCCTGCAGCAAATATTCCTTCAACATTAGTTGCCATTGCATCATTAACAATTATTCTTCCTTGTTCGTCTTTTTTTACATTTGTAATTTCGGTGTTTGGGTCCGTTCCAACAAAAATAAATGCTGCAGCAGCATGCATTTTTGCTTCCTTTCCATCTTGGTTTTTATAATTGATTTGTTCTAACATTTGTTTTCCTTCAAACCCAGTTACATTTACTCCCAATATTACTTCAATGTTTTTTTCTTTTAGCAATTTTTGTTTAGCTGCATCAGCAGTTAGTTCTCTTTTTGGGCTCATAAGAGTGGTTTTTTTTGTTACTCCTGATAAGTATATTGCTTCTTCACTAGCTCTATTATCTGAACCTATTACAACAACTTCTTTTCCATTATACATTGGTCCGTCGCAAGTTGCACAAAAATGTACTCCTTTGTTTAGGTATTGTTTTTCTCCTTTTACATTTAACCATTTGCTCTTTGCTCCAACCGTAATAATAATTGCTTTTGCAGTGAGTATTTGACCTGGTAAAGTGATTTCTTTTATTTTTCCATCTTTAATTTTATCAACCGAATTAAGTATTATTTCAGCACCTGCTTTTTTTGCTTGTTCTTCAAACTTTTGCATTAATTCAATTCCGGAAATATCCAAAAACCCAGGGTAATTTTGTATGCTTCCTGCCCAAGAAGCAGTTCCTCCAATTATTCCTTTTTCAATAACCGCAGTTTTCATTCCATATCTGGCAGCATAGATTGCTGCCGTAAGACCTGCAGGTCCTGCTCCAATTATTAATATGTCATACTCTGACATTCGCCCACCATTATGAAACTGGAACACAGCTCTTTTTATTTCCTTTTGTTGGGTGCAAATTTTGAGTTTTAACC
>CAZIEL010000049.1:0-7509 GCA_964538165.1 uncultured archaeon
ATAAATAATAGAGTAGCTAAGTATAAAATTGAATAATTTTTTTTCATATCAGCCTTTGTTGGATTTAATATCCCTTCAGCCATTAAAGGTAAAAGTACTACACACAATATTGCCGGAATTAAGTATTGAACAGGTAAAAATCCAAGCAATTCGTTTAGCGCAGGATCTTTTCCAAAATATGAATTAAAAAACATTCCAACATAAGCCAAAACTGCAATAGCAATAACAGAATATGACACCATTTTCACTTTGTTTTCGTCCATCAAAGCAACTGTACTTTTCATATTCACTTTCTTATCATGACCTTTAGAAAATAATCTATATAAAGAATATCCACTAAATTGAATGCCTACTACAAAAATTAATGGCAATATTGGAGTGATTTGTGAAAAAAGTGCAACTGGAGGAACAAATAATACCAATCCTGAGAGGTATCTAAATATTGGATTTATCATTGAACCTGAAATAAGATCAAATCCTTTTTTTGATTTTAATCTAAATGGTTCCATAGTATAAAGGAATTGATTTACAACCATTGCAGTAAGACAAACTACTAGTAAAAAGTTGTTTAGATAAAATGCTAACGCATATGATGCGATAATTAACAACATTGAAAAAATAAAACCCTGCATTGGAGTTACTTTTCCAGATGGAATTGGCCGGTTTTTCTTAAAATCATGAATTGCATCAATTCTCCAATCAGTATAATCGTTTAATGCATAGAGTCCAGACCAAAGGAACGCAACTGAAAAGAATCCAACAGCGAATATCTCTAAATTAACTCCTGCTGTGTAAACATAGTAAGCAATAAGCATCGCAAAAAGCATGTTTAGTAAAGATTTACTCCACTCCATTGGTCTTGCAAGTTCTAAAAAGCCAAAAAACTTTTCAAGGAAAGAATACTTTTTCTTTTGAGAAGCAATTATGTGCGCAGATTCTTTTGTTTTAGTTGCTTTTTTAATTATTTTCTTTTTAACCATAATTATAACCAACATTCTTTTAGTTAATAAATCTCACTACTGCTTCTTTTTTGCTAGTTCCTTATTTTTTGAATAATCTTTTCTGTAATCATCCCAACTCATTGCCTTATTTGTGATAAAGAATTTTACTCTTGATAGTACATGCTTTGAAAGGGTAAGATCTTTTCTTCGAGAAGATGTTTTTACAATCATTTTTTCACTAAAAATTACCTTTCCATGCTTTGGAAGTTCACGTGAGAGCATTATATCTTCACAAATTATGTTTCCATCAGGAAACCCTCCAAGCTTGTCAAAAAGTTTTTTTGTTATTCCAAAATTTGCTCCAGGAATAAGTGGTTTTCCAAAAAGTATGCTTGCTCTTGTTTGCAAGTCCCAAAGATCAAAAAATAATTTTATCTTTAAGGATTCTTTTTCTAATTCTTCAATTGGACCAGTAGAAGCAACTCCTTTATTGAGTGACTCAATTAAATCCTCAACCCAATTATTTGAAACAACTGAGTCAGCATCAACAAACCCCAAGTATTTTCCTTTTGATTTTTTTACTCCAAAATTTCGCCCAAATCCTGCAGACTGACGTTTACAAACAACAACTTTGTCAGCCAATCTTTTAGCAACTTTGACTGTGTTATCATTACTACTAGAGTCAGAAACAATTATTTCATATTTTTTTCGAGAAATAGTTTGATTATTCAAAGAATTTAAACAACCCAAAATGTATTTTTCTTCATTTAGAGTTGGGACAATTATGGAAACAATTATTTTATTCATAAGAACACCAAACCAGAAAAGTTAGAAGACTTTGGCGAAAAAATCACCAAAGCAATAAAAAAAGCAAAACAACTTTTATTGTCTTGCTCTTTGTCTTAAATATCTCTTCTTTCTCTTCATTCTTCTGGTTTTTTTCTTACACCATTTCCATCTTTGTCTTGCTCTAGTTTTTTTGAATCTACTTGTGTCTTTAGTTCGTGTAGCCATTTGCTCACCTTCAATATTAAGAAATTTGACATTAAAAAGCTTTATAATGCTTGGTTAAGGACAAAATTTGGTTTTAATCAATTATTTTTTGCTCACAATAAGCTTTGCGAGCTCAACTTTTTCTTCTTCAGTCATAGCTTCAACAATCTTTTTTAATAACCTCTTTTTTTCTGATTTATCTAAACCCCTAAAATAATCAATTGCCATATCTTCCATCATATTTATCACTCCAACACTTAACAAAAACAACTTTTAGGTAAAACTAAATTCCTTTTTTTTCCTTTGCTGCTTTAATTAACCCAAAAAATAAAGGAGATGGCCTTTCTAATTTTGATTTTAATTCAGGGTGTGATTGTGTTGCAGTAAAATAAGGGTGCTTTTCTTTTGGCAACTCAATAAATTCTACTAATTTACCATTTGGAGATATTCCTGATAATACAAGCCCCTTTTCTTTTAATACTTCATGATATGCTGGATTTACTTCATATCTGTGTCTGTGCCTTTCGGAAGCAACATTTGATCCATATAATTTTGAAACAACACTTCCCTTTTCTAGATTGGCTTCATAAGCCCCAAGTCTCATTGTTCCTCCTTTATCAACTACATTTCTTTGTTCATCCATTAAAGTAATTATATTATTTTTTGTATCCGGATTCATTTCAGTAGAATTGGCATCCTTTAATCCACAAACATTTCTTGAATATTCAACTACTGCCGCTTGAAGTCCTAAACAAAGTCCTAAGAATGGAATTCCTTTTTCTCTTGCAAATTGAATTACTTTTATTTTGCCTTCCCATCCCCTGTTTCCAAATCCCCCAGGAACAATTACTCCATCAAGACCTTTAACAAGATCAGAAACTTTCTTCCCATTCTCTATTTCCTCAGTATCAATCATTGATACACAAACATCCACATTCAAATTAGCCGAACAATGATGTAATCCTTCAACAACACTAGCATAAGAATCACCTAAAGCAGTGTATTTTCCACAAATTCCAATATTAATCTTATTTTTTCCTCCATTACACTTTACATCAACCATTTTTTTTGCCAAATTATTCCAAGTGCCAAAGTGATCAGGTTTAATGTGTAAATGAAGCTTTTTTTCAAGTAATTTATTAAAACCTTGTTTTTCAAGTTCGCCTGGAATTAAATAAACCGAATCAACATCAATTGCGGTTATTACTGCTTCTTCATCAACGTTACAAAATAATGCAATCTTTTTCTTTACTTTTTCAGACAAATACTCGCTACATCTACAAGCAATCACATCCGGCCAAATTCCAACTTCATTTAATGACTTTGCACTTAGTTGGGTTGGCTTTGACTTTTGTTCATGAACCCCGGTTGGAATTGGAACATAAGATAAGTGAACAAACATTACATTATCTCTGCCCTGTTCCCACGCAAGTTGACGAACTGCTTCTAAATATAATCCATTTTCTAAATCTCCAACAGTGCCCCCAATTTCGATTAACAAAACATCACACTTTTCATCTTTTGCAATATTGTAAAAACGATTTTTTATTTCATCCGTAACATGAGGAACAAATTGAACAGTTTTTCCCAAAAAATCCCCTTTTCTTTCTTTATCCAAAATCGATTTGAATATTTTTCCCATAGTAAAGTTCCATTCTCCCTTAGCAGTAACATTCATGAACCGTTCGTAATGCCCAAAATCCATATCACATTCAGTACCATCATCAAGAACAAATACTTCCCCATGCTCAACTGGATTCATTGTACCAGGATCAACATTGAGATAACCATCACACTTAACAGCTGCACACTTATAAGAACTTGATAATAATTTTCCAATAGAAGCAGTAAGAACTCCCTTACCAAGTCCAGAAATTACTCCACCGCTCACCACTATAAACTTAGTCATTAATAACACCCCAAAAAATAAATGAGAAATAATTTATTTACAAACTTATTATATTCCCCACTCAACTCATCATAACTAGTAGAAATAAAACTATCTTTCCCTTAAAAAGAATTTGTCCCACAAATTGCGACAAGCAAAGTTAATATACTTATACTACTACAAAGATTAATGAGCCCAATTTTTGGCCACTACTTCTCAACAATACTTTCCCCAGTCATTTCTTTTGGTTTTTTGATTTTTAAAATATCAAGTACTGTTGGAGCAATATCCGCTAGCCCTTTTGCTTTATGCAATCTTGCATGTTTTAACTTTTCTTCATTAGAAACAAGAATTAATGGAACTGGATTGATTGTATGACTAGTTAACCATTCTTTTGTTTGATCTTCAGCATTCCCATGATCAGCAAAAACAAGCAAAGTATAATCATTGCTTAAACCAGCTTCCACAATTTTCTCAACGCAGTTATCTACAGTCTCAACAGCTTTATGAATTGCCAAAATAACTCCCGTGTGACCAACCATATCCCCATTAACTAAATTTACCACAATAAAATCAAATTTTCCAGTTTTAATTTCAGCAACTAATTTTTCCGTTACCTCAAGTGCACTCATTTGAGGTTTTAAATCATAAGTGGCAACTTTTGGGGAAGGTATGAGAATTCTTTCCTCATTTTTATTTGGAGCTTCTTGTTGTCCATTAAAAAAGAAAGTAACATGAGCGTACTTTTCAGTCTCACTAATTCTTAATTGTTTTAAATTATTATCCGCAATTACTTTTCCAAGGAGATTATCCAAAGAAACATCAGTAAATGCAACATGCGCATTCATAGGAGTATAAAATTGAGTCATCGCAGTGTAAAAAACTTTTAGAGGTTTTCTCGCCCACCCATCAAATTTTTCTTCAACAATTGCCTTTGTTAACTGTCTTGTTCTATCCGTCCTAAAATTAAAAAAAATAATTGAATCATTTTCACTTATTCCCCCATAATCTTTAATTTTTCTGGGAACAATAAACTCATCAGTAATACTTTCTTTATGACTCTGTTTAATTGATTCAAAAGCATCAATATATTCTATCTTTGTTTCTCCTTTCACAATGCAATCATAAGCTTGTTTTGTTCTCTCCCATCTATTATCTCTGTCCATTGCATAAAATCTTCCACTCACCGTAGAGATTTCCCCAAAACCAATTTCCTTAATTTTTTCTTCGACAATTTTCAAATTTTTAATTGAATCAGTAACGGGCGAGTCTCTTCCGTCAGTAATAGCATGTATTTTAACATTAGTAAACTTTTCCTTTTTGCACAAATCCAACAATGCAATTAAGTGATTTAAATGAGAATGAACCCCCTCAATTTGAATTAAACCCATTAAATGTAAAGCAGTATTATTTTCTTTTGCATTATTAATTGCACCAAGCAAAGCATCATTTTTAAAAAAACTTTTATCTTTAATACAATTATTTATTTTTACCATTGATTGGTAAATTATTCTCCCAGATCCAATTGTCATATGTCCTACTTCAGAGTTTCCTTGAAAACCCTCTGGCAACCCTACTGCCTCTCCACTTGCATTAAGTAAAGTATTAGGGTATTCTTTCATCAATTTGTTTGTGAAAGGAATTTTTGATTCAAGAATAGCGTTATTGTGAGAATCTTTTCTATACCCCCACCCATCCCGAATTATTAAGATTACTTTACTCAAAAAACATCACCAAATCTAATCAAAAGTAAATCAAAAAGATATTTAAATAAAACTTTAATGACAATAATAATAAACCATTGCCAAAGGAAAGTGATTATGGCTGAAACACTAATTGAGATTTTTGATAAAGATGTTAAAGAAAAACCAAACGAAGTTATTTATTGGAAAGTTAGAAACGCAGCAAGAGCAATTATTTTCGACAAAGATAAAATAGCTGTTTTACACATAAAAAAGTTCAACCGCCACACTTTAATTGGAGGGGGAATAGATGAAGGAGAATCAGTTTTGCAAGCACTTCATCGCGAAGCACTCGAAGAAGCGGGTTGCACAATTAAAGTTCACGAAAAAATTGCTACTGCCATTGAGTATAAAACCCACGTTAGTGGAAAGCAAAGATCCACTTTCTTTATTGCAGAAGTTATTCAAAAAAGAACCCCTAATTTGACTGATGAAGAGAAAAATTCAGGTTCAGTTGTGGAATGGATGACAATTAAAGAAGCCAAATCAATTATGAATAAAGAACTAAATTCA
Source organism: uncultured archaeon (assembly GCA_964538165.1). Taxonomy (GTDB): domain Archaea; phylum Iainarchaeota; class Iainarchaeia; order Iainarchaeales; family JAAZKV01; genus JAAZKV01. The sequence continues at coordinate 6,078 of CAZIEL010000049.1, forward strand.
ACTAAAAATTATGAAGGCAAATTTTCATTAAAAAGAAACCTTTTTGTTTTAAAACTAGTTAAAGAAAATTAAACCATTAAATCAGTTTTTAGAAAATTTATTTAGTGGGCTTGGTCATCAAAAACCATTCCATTTTTTTACCAAAAATTGCTTTGATTACTCCAATGTTAACAAAAATCGAGACAAAAAATCCAATTGTTATAAAAGCAACAATCATTGGAGCAACAAATTTCAATTTCTTTTCTTTGTACAATACTATCAAATGCGTTGCTAAAAAAGCCATTCCCAAAAGCGCCCCTAAATTTAGTCCTGTTGTTGGCTGAGTCAAATCAATAGTGTTTTGATTAATATCCAAAAAACTAATTAGAGCAGTAAGTAAAATTAGTAGGGTTAAAAGGGGCATGACATACCCAATTGCATTACTAAATGCCAAAAACTTCCTAAAAAGAGACAACTTACTATTGATTATTTCTTTTGAATGAAGCATATAAGCATTAATTATACCATAAGCCCAGCGCATTTGTTGCTTCATTAAATCTCTAACCTTATAAGGAGACTCACCCTTACATTCAAGATCACTTAAGAAAACTAACTTATCCCCATTAATTTGCATTTTCAATGAAAACTCAATATCTTCAGTTAAACTCCCCTCTCTCCATTTACCCAGCTTAATTAAAGTACTCTTTCTTACTGCTTCAGCAGAACCACATAAACACCCAGTTCCAAAAATATTCATAAATCTTAACAAACCATTATGAAAAACAAGTCCAGTAGCTGAAGAAAAAACTGAGACAAAATTTTGCCCAAAATTATTATACCCCCACTTTGCTTGCACCGCACTTACTTTACTGTCAAAAACAAATGGAGTAATTATTTTCCTTAGAAAATCTTTTTCAGGAACAAAATCAGAATCAAAAATAACAATAATTTCTCCCATACTATACTTTAACATGTTATTCAAATTTCCAGGCTTAAATCCAACATTTGATGATCTTCTAATTATTTTAACCTTATTACTTTTTGCAAAACTATCAAGTTCCAAACTTACTTCTCTTTTGTTACTATCATCCCCAATCAAAATTTCGTATTTCTCTTTAGGATAATCAAATTCAAGACAATGCTTTGCACATCTTAACGCAACAATCTCATTTCTTGTAGGAATTTGAATTGTTACAAAAGGCGCATTATTTTTATTAAAAGAAATTGGCACATTTTTTTTGTGCTTGTGAACAAAATTAAGATAAATTACCATTCCGAGATAAAACAATACAATTATTGCTACTAAATGAACAAAAATTGATAACAAAAAATCCATTGTAATGTGTGCAAAAGACACTAGTTCAAAAAAGTTTGTTAAAGATATTTGAATTATTTGAGATAAAAAATCCATTCAATTAATCACTTTTTTTCAGTACAAATATTAAGAGAACAT
>CAZIEL010000050.1:0-7497 GCA_964538165.1 uncultured archaeon
ACATAATTTTATGTTAGAATTTTTTAATCAACTAAATAAAGAACTTGAAGAATATTTAATTAACAAAATTATTGACTATTCAATAAGCAATAAAAGAATTGACTTTTTAACAACAGAGGTAATTGAGACAAACAAAGAATATGTTGGAAAAGAAAAAATTACTTTGCCAAATCCGTTCAAAGAAGTAAACAAAAGTTTTTCAATAACCCTTGACCAAAATACCCCTTCATTGATTGAAAAAAGCGAATGTGTAGAAGGGATCATTGATCTAGGAATTACAAAAAAAATAGTTTTTAACTGCTTGCCTTTTGGGGGAGTAACAATTGAAATTGAAAGCAAAGAAAAAATAACCTCAAGAGAAGAAGATCAAATATTTAGTGCATCAAACATAGGGGGGATAATCAAAAGAAAAATTTATCTTCAAACCGCAAATAAAGTCATTCCAAAAATCTTTATTCAAACCAGTTCTCCGCTAAAAATAAACCAATCAACAGTGCTTGTTAACAATATAGAAATAGCATCTATGTTTGACTCCAAAAAAGTTAATTTTACGATTGAAGAAGCAAGTAACTCAAGTGATATTGATGTTATTATTGACACAAAAGAAATGATTAGCACCACCCTTGAAAAGAAATCCTCTTCAAACAAAGAATATCTGAACATAATCAATTATTCTTTTTTAGCCACAAATAAGCTCTCAACAAGCCTAAAAGCAACTTTAATATTTGATATAGAAATAAACGAGTTTGTAAAAGACATTGTTGTTGAGAACAATGAAAAAAAGCTTGACATAAAACTGGTTAATAAAAAAATTGTGATAAGTAACCAAGAATTCGGGGAAAGGGGAACAAAAAATTATTATATTTCAATAAATGTGAACGATATAAGCGAGTATTATATTTCAATATTAAAAACTCAACTCATCAAATTAAAAGAATTGCAACTTACACAAGAAGAATTTCAAACACAACTAATATTAGAAATGCCTGCCCCGTCGGAAGCAACACTTTCAAAAAGAGTGGAAGAAAACACCAAAGCAATTAGCCTTGCTGACCAAGAAAAACAAAATGAACTAAAAGCAACTCTTGCAAAAGAAGCTTTCGATAAAGAAATTGAGATACAAGAAAAAAGAGTTTTAATAATGCGCGAACTTGGGCTCGAAAAAGAAGCGCAACTTCTTGAAGAAGAAATAATTAAAGCAAAAACTCAATTTGAAAACAGCAAAAACCCCCTTGAAGGGTATGAGATTATTTCCAAAGTATCTTTTTCTACAAACGAGGGGCTATTAAAAGAAACAAAACAGATGTTTTTGGAAGTACAAAAAATAAAAGTGGGCGAGGAAGATTATGCACTAAAAGAAAGTATTGAAACATTTATTAGTGCAAAAAACTTTATTGAAAACCAAATAAGTCTTGAACCTGAAGAGGTAATAAAAAAATTTAATGAACTAAAATATATTTATACAAACATACTTAATTTAGATTCTAATAAAACAAGATTGATTTTAGAACAAGAAAAAGCTGACAAATTATTGTTGGATAATACTTGTGCGGAGATTAATGAAAAAGCCAATCTTCTCTTGCTTGATTTAGAAGGTAATGAAGAAATATTAGCAAAAATTAATTTATTTGCCCCAATAACAAAAAGTAGGCTCGAAAAAATAAAAATTGATGTAATTGATATAAAAACATCTCAAACTCCTACCTCTAGCAAACTTGCACAATTAGAAAAATACACAAAAGAAATTAACACAGCAATTGATTTTTTTAAAGAAAAAGCAATCTTCTATTTTAATAAAAGAATTGAAGAAAATCTATCTAAATCAATTCTTTCTGAAGCAAAAGAAAAAATGGATAAAAACCAATTTGTCAATGCACTTATTCTATTGATTGATGCTCCACAAAACAGTTTCCAAAACAATAATTTACTTGGTTTTATTCCAATAATTCTTATTGTTATTGTGGCAATCATATTAAAGTTTTCTTTAGGAAAAAAGAATAAAGAAAAGGAAGAGCAAAAAATACTAATCGAAGATGGGTGGAAAGAATAGACTATTTTTCTCTAATAAAATATATCCAAACAAAAATTGAAACCCCTACAATTATTCCAATAAGCGCAAACACAATATCAAAGGGTACTCCATCATTTTTCACCTCAAGATCTATTGAATTTGAAGTATAAACATTGTTGCCGTCTCTTACCGTCGCAAAGAAAGAATATTCTCCTTCAGGAATATCTTTTGATACAAAAGTAATTTCTTTTTCACTACTTGCCGCTACAAATATTTCTTGAACGGGGGATTGTAAAGTGGTTTGTGGTGAAACAACTATTGCCCCAGTAAAAGCACTTAAGGAATTGTTTTTTATTATTGCTTTGAAAATATAAGGGTTTTTTTCGTCAAGAGACACCAAAGAAATTTCTACTTTGTCTTGTTTAACAACAGACATCATGGGGTGGTTGCTAATAATAGATTGTTGTTCATTAAAATAATTTGTGAAAAACAAAGCAGCAGAAGACATATTGTAAGTACTAATTATTGTTGGTTTAACATAATAATCAAAATATTTTGTTTCACCAGGTGCGATTGTTGTTGTTGCGCTTGATTCACCTTCGACAATATCAAAACTTGTTACTTTAATTTTTGCTCTAACATCAGGGTGAACAAATTGGACAAATATATTTGCCGCTTTTGTTCCCTCATTTGATACCTTTATACTCATCTTTGCTTTATCCCCAAGTTGAACTATTTCCGGAGCTGTGTTAGTTATTGTCAGAATTGGAGTGTCATATATCCCAAAAAAAGAATTTTCTGTAATATTTACTTCCTTAGTCAACCCTCCTAGGGCGGCACATAATTTTACTTTAACTGTTCCACTTTTTAATTCCGGAATAAATATTCTTGTCCAGCATCCATTATTGCAAGAAAAACTCTCCGGCCAAATTACTTTGTCTGGGCCATCATTAATGGATATAACTAAATAAGAACTATCCTCTTGTAAATCAACAAATTCAGCTTGGACTGAAAATAACCCAGAACCAAATTCATTTCTATCTGCTTGGGGAACTGTAAGATCAATAGTAGTACATTTAGTGGAAAAGGGGTCTTTGTTAGAAAGGGAAGTAAACCCAACTTCTTTTAGCGTGGTTTGGTAAGCTAGTGAAAAGGGCAATATTGTTAAAACAAGAATAAATAACCCAAAAAGTCTTCTGTTCCCCATTTTTATCACTCAAACTAAACTCATTATTACTAAAATAAGTTTTAAAACGTTCATGAACGCAAAAAAACTGACTTATTTAGAGATTTGGGCCATTGTTTCAAGAAAGGTCGATTTTGCACTTTGTCGTGAATTAATAAAAATAATTTTTTTCTTAGAATAATTTCGCATAACATGTTTTTTACAATAATCAATTCCTTCGCAAAAAACATTATCCATTATTTTATCTATTGAATAGTGCCTTTGTTCTAGTCTTAACTCTAATTCTTCAGGATCAATTTTTATAAGAATCACCTTATCTGCTTTAAGTTTCATTTCACACAAAACATGCCCCTCAAAAACAATATTAATTTCTTTTGCGAGAAAAGAATTTGCTTTTTTTTCAAATTCCTTTAAAGGTATTTCAAGTTCGTTTGAGTCATTAAAAAATCCAATTGAGTTTTTTAAAGCAAAGTCTTTTTCATTAACCACTTTCAAATTGAGCTTTTCCCCAATACTTCTTGCAAGCGTTGTTTTACCACAACCCGGCGTGCCAGTAATAACTATTCTCATAAGCATAATCTAGCTAATAAGGATTAAAAATGAGGACTAGACTTACGAAGATAAAAACAAAGAAAAGAAATTGAAAGAAAAGCATTTTTTATCTGCAAATCTTAAAATTCTTTTTGAATGCAAAACTTTGATTTTCAAGACATCTGCCTCTTGAATCAAGTGTTTTGCATAAGTCATATTCTCTCTCTTGGCAAGAAACTTCAACTTCAGGCATTCTTATCATCCTGATAATTGGAGTGTCCACATATAAATACTTTTTCCTTGCGAACAAAATTTAGGACAAATAAATATCTTTGCAAAAGAATAAGCAACAAGATTTTTTAGTGTAAAAAGGTTTGAAGAAGACTTTGATAAAGCAACTCAAAAGTAAATTCTTCTTGGCAATATTTCTTTATTTTCTCAAACTCTTTTTTTGAATAAAACACAGAAACAGCTTTGCCGGTTGCTTCTTTTATTGGAATTTGATAATACGAGTTAATTGTTTTTTGAGAAATTGTTCTAAAGTCTTCATCTCTTTTTGTTGCCTTTGAAACAGCCATCCCTAATTGAGCTAAATCCACATGTTTAGGAAAAGAAAAAAGCAGATTAAATAATTCTTTTTGAGGAGCTATTTTGTGATGAGTCATTCGTGCAAATAAATAATTTAAATCATAAGCCAAGTGGTTGAACCCAATTATTTTCAAAAAGGTTTCTCCAGAATGAAATTCTTTTTTTTCTATTAATTTTAAAAGAGCATAAAATTCTTCTAAAAGTTTTTTTTCTGAACCAACTTCCCATTCATACAAAAAAGAGGGTTCTTTTATCTGCTCTGGTTTTGGCGCGCTAGACAAAGAGTAATAGTTGTAAGAAATTGCAAGAACCTTACTTTTTTCATGAAATGGATTTAACCCCGAATTTTGGTCTTCAGGATCAACAAAAGATTCTATATCAAAAAACAAATATCCCATTCAATAACCAAATAATACTTTTAAGAATAATAATAAAAAGGTTCCAAAACAAGGGCGGTTTGGTTCTTAGCCACTATTTCGGCAAAAATACCATTCATAAAAACAAACGCCATGGCATAAGCAAGGTTAGAGGTTAGCCGACAAAAAAAATTACTCCTTTTTATTTTTTGGTTATCCCCCGTTTCTTTTTCCTCATTTGGCACTATTTGCTCAACTTGATGTTTTTGTCCACCCCCGTCCATACTAATTACTAGGGCAGTTGCGAAGAGAAGCACCAAGATATCCATGAAGCTTGTTCCTTGGCCAAGCCACTGGTATATACCAATGAGTGTTGCAAATAGTGCAATTCCTTTCATTGTTATTGTGTTCTCCATATCAACTCCTCCTATACTAATAATGCGTGGCCCGAAATTAATTAAATCACTTTTTTTAATGCACACAATTCACCCCAAATTAATGTGTGTTTTTATTAAAATAGTAAAAATTGCCCAATATTATTCACTCTCAATAATTAATATAGTGTGCAATATTCCGAAAGGTTTTTAGGCACAAAAAACAGAATATTTATATGCACACCGTACAAGAAGTGAGAAGAAGAATACTTGAGTCCGCATACATTGAAGGGATAACTAATAATAAAGATAATTTATCAGAAAGACTAAAAATAAAAAAAAGCACCGTGGACTATGCCCTCCAAAAACTTAAAGAAGAAGGTTATTTTGTAAAAACAAAATATGATATTGATCTTAATTTACTTGGGGTGGGAAAATTTGCGTGGGTGTTTGTAAGTGTCAACCTTGAAAATTACGATTCTGAAAAATTTGTTGGAAAAATTTTAGAATTGACTCCAGTTATTTCTGTTTCTGAAATTACGGGAAACAGAGATATTGCAATTAAAGTATTTGGCCCAAGCATAAGTTATATTAGTTCTTTTGTTCTCGGACTTGAAAAACTCTTTCAAGGAACAATAACAAATGTTTACATTTTTTATGCAAATCATGATTATAAACACCATTATCTTAAAGTACAAAATAAAAAAATTTACAAAGCAAATAAAATTGATTGCATGATAATGAGCGAAAAAACAAAGGATCCACAAATTAGTTTGGTTGAAATAGCAGACAAACACAATTTACACAGAAATTCCGTTTCAAAAAGATGGAAAAAAATATGGAAAGAAGGGGTGATTATAAAAGAAATCCCGGATCTTACTCAAAAAGGATATGAAGAGATTAAAATGGGTCTTAAAGCATTTATTGTTATTAAGCCTGTACCCGGAAAAGAAGAAATAATAATAAAAGAGTTAATGGGGGAAAAAGAAGTTCAGGACATCTTTTTTACAATGCAAAACGAAATCATAGTCATAGTTAGAACTGAAAACAGTCATTCCCTAATTTTAGAACACAGAAAACTTGCAAAAATTGGTTCAGCCGTTTCACACACAACCACAAGCATTTTTTTAACAAAATATAACAAGAACTATTTAAGTTTGAAAGAAATGCGTTCCCTTGTTAGCCAATGTGAATAAAATATTCTTTTTTTTTTGCTCAAGTTTCATTTTTAATTATTTTGTCTCCCTTTCAGTCAAGGTGTTTTTATGAAAATAAAAGATTTGAAGCCAAAAATGGCATTTGATGAACTTATTGTTGAGGTTGTTTCAAAAGGAGAACCAAGAGCATTTGCTTCAGCAAACGGATCTGGAACGGTTTGTAATGCTGCAGTAAAAGATGAAGATGGAGAAGAAGTCTCTCTTACTCTTTGGAATGATGATTACAAAAAAGTTAATGACGGGGACAAAGTAAAAATAACAAACGGTTGGGTTACTGAATACAAAGGAAAAATACAAATTAGTGCAGGAAAAAAAGGAACAATTGAAACTATCCAATAAAAAAAAATTAAGAAAATTTATGGTTTGGGTTGATTATCCCAAAACCAATAATCTTTCTTAAATTGTCGAGAAAAAAACTATTTCTTTTTTACAATAGCTTTTCCCTTTGATTCAACTTTAGGTTCTAGCCCCAAAATTTCCTCAGCAGTTTTCTTTCTATTTCTACCAAAGTTTGCATATTTTCTAAACTTTGTTTTTGTCCAAGCTTCTGGTTGCTTTGATCTCATCTTCATTTCCTGAGACAAAAGCTCCAATCTCAGCTCTTCATCTACACCCATATTTAGCAATACATGACTCATACCTTAGCTCACCTTAAATTTATGGAATATTCTAAAAATAGCTCCAATACATATTCCAGCAGAGGTAATATATAAACCTTCTTATATTAAATGGGCTTGTTTAAAAAGTTCCCAAAATGGGCTTTTGTTTAAAAAGTTTGATTGAGCAAGCATTTCAAAATATTTGCCCTAATTAAAAAAGAACCATTAAATAAGGGTTTGCTGTTAAATAGAGTATGAAAAAGGCATTTATCGTTGCAATAATAATTGTTATAGTTGTTTTAGGGGCACTATTTATCTCGCCTAAACAAAACACTGTTTGGAACGACTCCTTTACAGGAACAATAGCGAAGCAATATACAAACATGGATTGCACTTGTATTGGATTTGTTGGAGTTCAACCAGGGCTCACAAAATCCAGCCCCTATATAGAGTTATGTTACGGGTTGCCAATAGATTGTAAATTCACTTGTAATGAGCAAATCGACGGGAATTGGCAAACTGTTCCGTGTAATATTGGGGATAAAAATTCTTCAAGACTTGGCATAACACAAGAACGCTTAAGTGACTCACAATGCAATGAGCTGTGTGCAGAAAAAGGAAGCGATTATTATGGC
>CAZIEL010000051.1:0-7289 GCA_964538165.1 uncultured archaeon
GCTTCAACAATTCCTTTTGAATTAAGATCTGTGGAAGTTACTAGAAAAAGTGAAATTATTTTTACATTGGCTACTAAGGATAGTTTCTTAGGCGGTTCTAAAATTAAAGAACAAGTGGTTTTTATTTATGGAGCCGACTATGAGAAATTTGACAAATATTTGCCAGAAGCCGAAGCAATTCGAAATTCAATAAAACTTGTTCAATCTAAATAATAGATTTTGAAAGTGGTTAAATGAAATTTGAAAAATCTTTTAAAACGCTAAAGACGAGAATTACCCCACGTGCAAGTCTGGGAGGGGGATTTTTATAACTGAAAAAAAGGCTTTTTGCACAAAAGCCCAAGAAACCAACAAAACCTCAATTTTAGTCTAACTTATTAAACAAGCCCTGCTAAAAGAAGCATATTTCTGCCTTTTTGTTGATTTTACGAGGGGATTTACCTCGTAAGAATTGGTTGTTGTTCTGTTCACAAATTTTTTGCCATGTCTTGCAAAATTTCATACCCTGCTTGTAATCTTTCTTCCTTTGTTTTAGGTGCGGTAATTGCTCTCCCAACAACAAGAATACTTGAACCATCCAAAATTGCATTTGCTGGAGTAAAAACTCTTTTTTGATCTGTGCCAGCTGGAGTATTAACTCCTGCAATTCCTGGAGTAACAAACATAAAATCGTTTGGTAATTTGTCTTTAATTGCGTAAAGATCTGCTGCTGAACAAACAATACCATCAAGCCCAGTTTTTTGCGTTAATTGTGCAAGATTAAGAACTTGTTCTTCAACGGATCCATTTACTTTTAATTCTTCATTTAATATTTTTTGATCAATACTAGTTAGAATTGTTACTGCAATTATTTTTGGTCGTTTTATTCCAAGTTTTGTGGCAGTTTCGTTTGCTCCATCAAGAGCAGCTTTCATCATTGCACTTCCTCCGCTAGCATGAACATTAAACATATAAACTCCAATTTCTGTTGCAGCGCTAGCAGCACCCTTAACTGTGTTTGGGATATCATGATACTTTAAATCCAAAAACACTTCTCCTCCTTTCTCTTTAACTGCTTTTACTGCATCTGGACCAAATCTAGTAAATGACTCTTTTCCTATTTTAAATAAACCTACCACAGGGGATAATTCTTCTACTCTTGCTTTCAATTCGTCAAGAGTGTTTAATCCATCAAGGGGCAAACAAACTTTGCTTCTTGCTAAACTTTCTTTTTCAGTTAAATTAATTTCCATTAAAAGCACCTCACAGTTTTATATTAAATGTTGATTTAATATTATCAAAAGTCATTGCTTCAATTGCTTTTTCACTTAATCCAAGAGAAGGCAAAAATTTTTCTACGAATTCTTTGTACAAAAATAGTGAAGGATATCCTGATGGGCAAGAACTAGACAATTTTTCTCCAACTGCATGTGGAGCGTGATCTGTTTCAATCCAATCCACTTTTCCATTAATTATGCAATCTTGTAATGCTTTTTGATCTTTAATTCCCCTTAGTGGTGGATTCATTTTATATATTCCCCCAAGTGGAGAACTCATTAATGAATTATTCCACATTGCATGATGTGGAGTTACTCCGCAAGTGATTCTCAATTCTTTTTTTGCTTCTTGTACTAATTCAATTGTCTCGCTGCATGAAGAATGACAAATATGTAAGTTTCCTTTAAACCCAACTTCTTTTGCAAATCTAATTTGATCTTTTACTGACTCTATTTCTGCTTCTTTTGGTCGAGCAATTGAATGAGATAGGGGGTTTATTGGATCAAAATAATTTTTCATAAAACTCTCTTTTTCACAATGTACTGCAAATACTCCTTTAAAGTTGTTTTCTGTGAGAGTTTTGTAAACAGCTCTTTGGTCCTCTTCATTAAGAATCTCAAGATTTCCCACTGATTTTCCTGCAAACATCTTTATTCCGCAAACTCTTTCGTTATTTTGCGTAGTTTCAATAGCTTTTTTTAGTTGATCTAATTCTTTTGTTGCGCCAATATAGGTATAGTATTTATTTTCTTCTCCCTTTGGAACAAGAACAAGCCTTTCTTTTACTCTATCCTCATTAATTACTGGCCTAGTCGTATTAGGCATATCAAAAACGATACTTACTCCCTGTTCTTTTGCAACTTTAAGTCCATGTGCAATAGTTTCTTTATAAGATTGTTCTTCGTCCCTAAAATGCACATGCGGATCTATTCTAATTTTTTCTTCCATTATTATTCCTCTTCTGTTCGGTTGATAAATGGTCCATCCACACAAATTCTTTTACCTGATTTTGAGGCACAAGCTCCACAAATTCCAATTCCACATTTAGTAATATAATCAATTGCACAAAAGATGTTTTCTTTTTTAACATATTCTTCTTCTATTGGCAAAATTGCATTAATCATTGGTTCTGGTCCGCAATTAAAAAAAACAATTTTATTTAATTCGTTTGGACTATCTTTTTTTATTTCTTCAAGTCTCTTTTTGAGTAAGTCAGTAACAAATCCTTTTTCTCCGCAACTTCCATCATTTGTTGAAATAAATACTTTTGAACACTCTTCAAGTTCTTTAATATAAAATAAATGATCTTTATCTCTTGTGCCAAAAAATACTTCAGTTCCTTTTGTATTAAGTTCTTTTGCTAATTGATAAAGTGCTGCAATTCCACAGCCGCCCCCAACAATAATTACTTTTTTGTCCTTCTCAACTTTAATTTCATTTCCATAAGGGCCTCTAATGAAAACATCTTCTCCTACATTTAAACTCATTAATTTTTCACTTAAACATCCTCTTTTTTGAATTAATAGCTTTAGGGGTTTATTGTCAAGTGCTGAAAAAGGTTTTTCTCCACTTTCTGGCACCCAAGCAAAAATAAATTGCCCTGGTCTAATATTAATATTTTTATCAAAAGTCAAAACAGCCAAATCTTCTGAGAGCTGTTCTAATTTCTCAAGCTTGTATTTAGTAAAACCCATATTTACATCTTTTATTAATATATTTGAATTTTTTGTTCCTTTTTGGAAATCATTCTCAAGTTCCCAAAAGTAATTTTTCATTTCTACTGAATTCATTCCAGCAAGAATTGATCCTACGCCGAGTATACTTGCACCAGCATTCACATATTCTATTGCTTCTTGAGCAGAGCTAATGCCCCCACAACCAATTATTGGAACTTTGTTTTCTAATGCCTCTGAAATTTCTTTAACACACTTAAGTCCAATAGGGAACACTCCTTTTCCTGACATTCCTCCTTTTTTGTTTGAAAGAACCGGTATTCCATTAAAAGTATAATATCCTGGGCCAACAGTATTAATTGCACAAATTGCACTTGCTCCAGCCTCAACCGCTTTTTTTGCTATTTCTCCAATATTATTTGTATTTGGAGTAAGTTTTGGTATTAGTGGAACTTTTACAGCTGCTTTTACCGCTGTAACAATTTCTTTAACCATTTCAGGGTCTTGTCCAATAGCCATTCCATACCCTTTTGCATGTGGGCAAGATAAGTTTAATTCAATTCCATCTGCATAAGGTTCAACTATTTTTGCTACTTGAACAAACTCATCAGCATTTGCACCAAATATTGAGATTAATAAAAACTTGTCTTTTGGCAAAAGCGGTTTTATTTCGCTTAAACTTTTTGCAAAATCTTTTGCACCCGGATTAGTTAATCCAACTGCATTTACAAAACATCCTGGTGCATATTGGTGTATAATTGGTTCTCTATTACCAGTTTTTGCAACGAGCCCAATACTTTTTGTTGTAATAACCCCGATTTCTGGAATTTCATTAGCAATTTTTTGGATTATTTTTGGCGAAGTGGTAACAATTCCTGAGGGAATGGTGAATCTTCCCGAAATTTTTTTTCCCAAAAATGAGTATTCCACAAAATCACCTTTTGTTTTAATTGATTTTTTTCTTTTCTCTACCCTAACTTTTATTAATTATAATTTGATTTCTTCTGTTCCAAATTGTTTGAATTCTTCTTCAATTTGCTTTCCAATTTCTTCTCCTGGAGAAAGTTTTTTGTACATTATTGGAAGCATTTCAAGTGCTGAACTCATACTATAAAAAGTAACTCCTTTTTTTTCAATTGCTTCTTTAACACTTAATCCATCATCTCTTTTTTCCATTCTGTTTGTTAGACTAAGTACTCCAACAACATTAATTCCGGCTTCTTTTAATCCATCAAGTGTAGTTATTAATGATCCACCAGTTGTTGTTACATCTTCAATTACTACTACATTTCCTTTTGGCACTCCAACAAAAAACTTGTCTTTTGGTGCACCGTGATCTTTTGGTTGAGCTCTTCCCATTGCAAGTACGTGACTTCCTTTAGAAAAACCTTGTGAAGTTTTTGCATATTTGTATTGAGTAAGTACTCCTAGTTTTGTTGCACCTTCGGGAACCCCGTAAAAAGTATCAACCTTTGTTCCTTTACTTTTAACAAAATCAATTACAAAATCAGCTAATTTATCAGTTAAGTAAGCATCTTCTACAACAGTTCTCCAATTTGCATAAAAGTGTGATTTTCTACCTGATTTTAGTGTGATAGCTTCTTTAAAAAATCCATAAACCCCATTTTCTTCAATAAATAGATTAAATTGTTTTTGGTCAAAAACCATTTTTCTCACCCAACCAACAAAAAGTAGGATAGAACAAATTAAAAGCACTTGTTTTTTTTTGTTAAAATGAAAAATTATTTTTTCTACTGGTTTTTTTTTGTAAAACAAAATTATGCCCAAAAATATGTTAAGAAGAAGCTGGTTTGTTACTTACCTTATTTAATTATGCTGCCGCTATTGGGCTATCTGCTCCAGCATTGGCAGAAACTGCCATTATTATACTTTCAATTCCTTCAAATTCTTCTTCCATTTGACCACTAATACACTTGCATTGTTTGTTACTTTTAAAGGATTTTAGGGGCTGGATGTAATAAATCATACATTCACCTAGCTTAGGGGCAAGATTAATAAAGGAGTTTTAGTAATCTATATTTATGAGAAATGTAAAGAGGCCTGCAAGTCTGCAAAAACCTAATGTCCCTTTGAGGTCAAATACTTTTAATAAATGGGGCAAAAGAATAGTTGGTGGGCTTTTAGCTGTTACTGTTGGAACTGTAGCATATAAGGGTCTTGATTCTATTGCTCAAAAAAGGGCAATAAAACAAAAAGAGAAACAACAAATGGAACAAACTTCAAGAATGAAATCAATTTCTTCAAAAGTAGGTGTTAGGGGAACTAATTCAACTCAACAAGCAAAAAGTTATACTAATAATATCCCAAGATTAAAAGCAGTTTTTGCAAAAAGAGTAACTTTGACAAAAACTCATTTGCAAGCATTTGATTCAATTGCTTCTATTGCACAAAAAACAGGATTTGGATCGGGGCGAATATTGCAAAACATTATTATTTATCAAAAAGAGTTCTCAAACCCTAATTATCAAAGAGCACCATTATCCGAAAAACAAAGAATGCTTGGAACTGGAGACGCAAGAGTAATTGCAATTGGCGATGCTTTTGGTAAACTTCCTCAAAGTGAAAGAAATGGAATACGAACTTTACTTGCAGTAAAAGGAGTAAAGGAAGAAGTGTGGGGAATTGCTGGAGAAGAAAGAGTAAAAGCAAATAGAGAAGCAATGGGTTTTTCTGATTAAGATTTAAATAAATATTTTTAGTGAGGAATATTTTTTGTTTTAATTCCAACAAATTTTTCTTTTTCTTGAATAAATTTCGATTCAATTAACGCAAATTCTTTTTTCTCAATTAGTTTGATTACGTTTGGGATGTCTGGGAAAAGATTTTTTTGTGATAAGATCTCGTTTTTTGTTGCCCATTTATATGTTCCTTCCCTATTTTCAGTAACTAGTTCCCCTTTTGGTTCTTCAAATAAAACAATAAATTGTGTCATGTGTGCAAAAACTTCATCATCATTTAATGTAATTGCATTTTGAACTGCAACAATTTTTCCTTTTCCTCTAAGACCGGTTTCTTCGAGTAGTTCTCTTTCTGCTCCAGCAAGAATCTCTTCTCCCATCTCAAGTTTTGCTCCCGGAAAGCCACAGTGTCCATAATACGGTTCTTTCATTCGATGATATAGAATATATTTTCCTTCTCTTCTTGGAACAAGTAATAATGCAACATAGGGTCGTTTCATACTTTTTCCAGTATCTCCGCTAATAGTAGCAACTTCTGATTTTCCTTTTAGAGTTAAATAATATCGTCCCTCTCTCTTTTCAATAAAACCATCATTCTCAATTTTTTTTAAATAATAAGTAAATTTGTTGCTTTCAATGCTTTTATCCCAAAGATCACTAAAGGTACTTCCGGGGAAATGCATTAAAGTTTTGAATATCTTATTAATTTCAGTCATTTCATTTGGCTCAATATTTTTAGTCTCTTCCATATTATAGAACTAAGTGCGTGAGTTTTAAAGCAATTATGTCAACTTTTTTTGACAAATATTTTGCCCAATTTAATGAATTTTTTTTTAATTTTGTATAATTAGCTATTTTTTTTACTTTTTTTGGAAAAAGCTTTTATTAGTTACTCACTGTTCTATATTTATGATACAATTATTTAAATTGTTTTAGAAAAAACGGTCTTTGCGCGCTTGTTGAAGTAAATAAAGTAAATAAAGGTGCTTGGATTAATGTTGTTGCTCCAACTGAAGAAGAAATAAATTTGTTGTCCACAAAATATGATGTTCCTAAGTGGTTGATTGAAGAAGTACTTGATACTGAATCCGTTCCTCATGTTGAGAAAGAATTGAGGGATGGTTACATATCTATTATTTTACGAGTTCCTGCAAAAATGGAGGGGAATGGAGTAGTGACTCTTCCAATTGGATTTATTTTTTTGACAAAAAAAGATTGTGTTGTAACTGTTTGTGCAAAGGAATGCTCGGCTATAACAAATTTGATACAACGACCTCCCAGAAAATTTACTATTTCGAAAAGACCAAATTTTTTTAGATATGTGCTAAGAAGAATAATTGCTTCTTACATGGTTGAACTTTCAAATGTAGAAAAAGAAGTTAGAGAAGCAGAAAAATCAATTAAAGAAGCACTTGAAAATAAAGAAATTGCAAAACTTTTATCTACTCAAAAAACACTTGTTTATTTTAAAACCTCCATGGTTGGTGACTCTGGGACAAAACCTCTTTTTAAGTCGGGTGCAAAATTGTTGTGATGTAGTTGTGTAGGGTCATTCTAGTTTCCATTGCAGCAATTATCCGAATTTTTTTCTTTTGGCGTATTACGCCAAAACGACGTTTGTCTGCTGAGTGGCAGTATTCGTTGGTTTCTCGCCGATAAT
>CAZIEL010000052.1:0-7140 GCA_964538165.1 uncultured archaeon
TATAAGACATTAAAACAATATATTTTGAACTTAAAAAAACTTTTTCCGACTGCAAAAATAATCATTCTTGGGGATTTTAATGAGAATGAAAATTTTTCAAATTTTAATTCCCTGCTGTCAACCTCTCCAGGATTTGTAAATACTTGCCCACTTGACTCAATTGATTGTCTCACTTCAGTGACTAATGGCCAACAAATGAAAATTGATCATATCTTATTTAGCAATGGAATGAATTATTTTCCACAAAGTTCAAGAGCAGTCCATGCAGATGAAATAAATATATCTGATGCACACTTGGCTGTACGCGCAGATTATATTATTCCTCAAGATGAATCTTGTGATGGAATAGATAATGATTATGATGGAAGCATTGATGAGGGTTGTCCGGGAGGAGAACTTGAATCTGCATCTTGTGAAAATGGAGCTAAGGGATGGGTAAGAGATACACGAGATGCAAATGGCATAATAATAGCGAACAATACTCCTGATACTTCAAACACACTTAATGTGCATTTTTATTTAACGCTTGGCACAACTTTTAATTTGGCGAATTCACAATTTTTGGGTTCAACAACCTCAAACAAATATACTGCGGAGCATAATTCACATGAATTTGATTGGAACATAGTTATTCCTAATGCAATATCTGGGCAACAATACACAATCGGGGCATGGGGAATAAATAAAGGCCTTTTGTCGCAAGGAAATCCTCAATTAACAAACACAAAAACATTTACAATAAATCAAGAAATATGTGATGAAAAAGACAATGATTGTGATGGACAAATTGATGAAAATATTATTGGCAATTGTAACACAAGATCTGCTTTGTGTATTGGTGGGGTTACTTATAATTCACAAGATATTGATTCGGGGAGAAATATTTGGGTGAATGGAGGCTTATCTTTGGATGAATTAATAAAAAGAATTATGATATGGAGATATTGCTAAATTTGAATGTTTATTGTTTTTTTATTGGATTTATAACTTTTTCTTTTCAATGCTTTAGTATGGAAACAAGCGTTTTAAACTCTTACAAAAAAGCGGGTGTGATTTGGGCGAATGCAATAAAACTAGCTCAAAAGAAAGCAAAAACTGATACTTTATTGTTTGATCTTGCAGAAGAAGTGGAAAAGTATATCTTATCCGAAGGGGCACAAATAGCGTTTCCAATTAATTTAAGTGTAAATGAACAAGCAGCACATTATACTCCAAAATACAAAGATATTCAAACACTAAAAGAAAGTGATTTATTAAAAATTGATATTGGTGTTGCAGTGGATGGATATATTTGTGATGGGGCAATTACAATAAACTTGAATAATGAACATGCAAAAGAAATTGAAGCTAATGAACTTGCACTAAATAATGCGATTAGTGTTGCAAATTATGGGAAACCTGTTGAACGAATCGGCGCCGAGATTGAAAAAACTTTAAAAGAAAAAGGATTTAATCCAGTTTATAATCTTGGAGGGCATGGACTTGGAAAAAATAATATTCACTCTTATCCAAGCATTCCAAACCACGCAGGCGGAAGTAGTGATAAAATAGAGAATGATATGGCGCTTGCGATTGAACCATTTGCCTCAACTGGGAAAGGACAAGTGGGAGAAGATGCCTCTGTTGAAATATTTTCTTTATCAGAAAAAAAAGGAGTGCGAAACCCCACAGCAAGACAAATAATTACAATCGCTGAAAAATATGAAGGGCGACCTTTTGCTGAAAGATGGATTAGACAAGAACTAGAAGGAAAAGCGAGCGAATTTAATATTACTATGGGTTTACGAGAACTATTAAAAACAAAAGCCCTGCATGCTTATCATGGACTCAAAGAAGGAAAAGGAACTTGGGTCACACAAGTAGAAAAAACAGTTTTAATTATAGATGAAAAAACTATTGTGCTTGGAGAATAAAATCAATTTTATTTAATCAAACACTTTCTATTTTTAGGCATTAAACTTTTTTAACCAATCAATTGCTTCTTTTTCATCAGTAAAAACTTGAATTGGAAAAGGTTCCTGTTCTAGTTTAATCAAAAGACTTACTCCAGTTGCAACAAGGGGACTATTACTTTTTAGAAGAATTGCAGCAGCTTTTGTAATTCTTGAAAGTTCGGGACCTGTAAGTTGCTTAAATGCGCCCGGAGTAATATAATCTACTTCTCTTAAATCAGAAAGAACAAGACTTGGTTTCCCATTAGCAAGCCTAATACAAGCCTCTTTGTAATCAGTTGCCTCAGAATCAGTAATATCAATTCTGTGAAAAAATTCAATGTGCATTATTCCAAAAGAATCTGACCATAGTTTGGCAATATTTGGAATGATTTGTTCAACCATAAAATCACTTTAGTTATCAAATAATTGAAAAGAATTAATTATAATTGTTTCGAATTAATTTGGTTAGGCTAAACTTGTTTTGTATGTGCTAACTGATTGTTAATTTTTTTCGTATTTTGGCTTATTTTGTTTATTAGTATTTGCTAACTAATTAGGCTATTTTTGGTTATTTTGCTCATTAGATAGCTTTAAACGCTTATTGTAGCTACAATATAGCTACATGAAACCTATTGCAAAACGACCCATTTCCATGCAAATGGAAGGGTTTGAAATTGTTGAAAAGGTTGCTGAATCCAGCGGCAACAGTGGGCGAATTTATGTTCCTAAAAAATGGATTGGAAAAAAAGTACGAGCGGTGTTGTTACAATGAGCAACCCTAACGACACAGTAATACAGAAAATTAAAAATATTGAAAAAACAATTATTCAATTACACAAAGATAACCAAAAATTACATGAAGAAAATGCCGAATTAAAAAAAAATATTCTAACAATCTCAAAAGAAAATACAGAATTAAAACAAAGACTAACTGCTTATGAGAATGCTCATACGCCCCCGAGCAAACAGCGTTTCAAAAAAAATCCGCCTGCAGAACCGAAAGGAAAGCTCGGTGCAAAGGTAGGTCACGAAAAATGGAAAAGAGAACAACCCACGCCAACCGAAACAATCGAACACACAGAAACAAATTGTCCAAAATGTAACCACCAATTAAACAAACCATTCAAAATAACAAGAAAAATTGTTGAAGATATTCCAGAACCCACACCAGTCATTGTTACAGAACATTTGATCAATCATTACAAATGCAAACAGTGTGGAAAAATAATTATTCCAAAAGTAAAACTGCCTCAAGGCAGTTTCGGATACAACCTACAAACAGAAATCGCTTTATTGAATGTTGATTCACGATTGCCATTAAGGAAAATAAAATCCATTCTTCAAAGACAATACAAACTTAACATGACAGATGCACACATCTACAAAATACTTAGAAATACAGGCAATAAATTATCTATTGAATATCAAAAAGATATTCAATTAATCAGAGCGAGTCCGTTCGTTCACGCAGACGAAACAGGAATGAGCGTGAATGGAAAAAATTATTATTTGTGGGTTTTTACAAACGGGGCGACAACGATATTCACAATCACAAAAACTCGTTCCAAAAAAACGATTAACGAAATTCTTGGAGAAAATTATTCAGGAACAATTATCTGTGATGGATGGAATGCATATCCACAATACACGCCCAACATTCAACGATGCTGGGCGCATATTTTGCGCGAAGCAAAATATTTAGCTAAAGATTTTCCTTTGTTCAAAACATTTTACGAACGATTATGCAAAATGTTTGCACAACTAAAAAAATTATTAGAACGACCAATCGAAAAAAGAAAACCAGCGCACAATTTACTCTTTGAACAATTAACAAAAATCCTGGACTGCATGGAATCACACAAAGAATACAAAAAACTCGCAACCAAAATCAGAAACGGCGGCAAACACTGGTTCACATGTTTACTCTTTCCAAACCTTGAACCCACAAATAATCTCGCAGAACAAACCATCCGCGAACCCATAATCCGCAGAAAAATATTTGGTTGCCTCCGCAACCAAAAAGGCGCAAACACATTCTCAATCCTAACAAGCCTAATAACCAGCTGGAAACAACAAAAACTCGACCTATTCACACAAATCAAACAAAACCTACAAAACAGTTAGCACATACCTTGTTTTGATGGGTATAAATAGTTAACCACTCTTATATATTGTTATTATGAATTATAATTGCAAAATGTTTGTTGGTCAAGGAACGATAGAATATTTAGTTGTTATTGCTGTTGTTGTAGTTATTGGGCTTGTTGTAGTTGGACTTTTAACAACAATGGCGAATACAGATAGTGCTTCTTTTACTTCAATAAAAGTTGCCCAAAAAATAGGGAAAAACGGAATTAGTGTAATTGATTCTGTTGAATCAAATAATGGGGATTCTATTTTAGTTTTAAAAAATGTTGATAGCGAACCTTACACAATAACAAAGATTTCTTCAATAGTAAATAATGCAGAAATTAATCCTTCTGTTTATGACAAGCAAGTGCCTTCTCAAGGACAAGTGGCATTTTCAATAAGCGACTTAAATCTTGCTTGCCCATGCAATGAAGGGGATACAAGAAAGAAATGTACTTATAAAATAACGGCCCTTTATTCGAGTGGATTGACAAATACAGCCACAATTGATGTTGTAACTGAATGTTCTGGAAATGCAATACCTTCTGGTGGAATTGATGTTGCTGGACTTGGGGATGGGACACTAAATAATCCGTGGGTGATAAATAGTTGCAAAGAACTTCAAGATGTGTCTCAAAGAGTAGACGGTAATTATGTGCTTGAAGCAGATATTAATTGTTATGAAACAATAAACTGGAATGCTGGTGCGGGGTTTGATCCTATTGGGGCAGATTATCAATTTACCGGAACATTTGATGGGAGGGGACACAAAATATTCGGATTATATATTTACCGACCGAGTGAACAAATGATTGGATTATTTCAGCAACCAAGTAGAGCCATTATTAAAAATGTTGGGCTTGAAGATGGGACTATCACTGGGAATACTTATGTTGGAGGAATAGCGGGGGTATTAACAACTTCAACGTTAGTTCAAAATGTTTATAATAAAAATAAGATTTATGCAACCTCTTGGTATGCTGGCGGAATAGTTGGGTATATGCAAGCATCAAGCATAATAACTGATTCTTTCAATGCGGGAGATGTAAACGTAGGGTATGGGATGAATAGGTGGTATGGCGGGGGAATTGCGTCTTTTGTACAACAATCCACAATACAAAATTGTTATAATGTTGGGTCAATTTCTGGTGAGGATAAGGTTGCAGGGATTACATCTGCTGTATTCATGGCAACTGCAAAGAATTCTTTTTCTACTGGAAAAATTTTTGGATTTAGTACTTCTACAAACGGTACTATTGCGGTAAATATTGCGGGCACTATTAATAATATTTGGTGGTATGATCAAGCAGGAGATAATGCTATCGCTTGTGGAACAACATGCAGCATTTCAACAACTGATACAAATTTTTATTCAAAAAACCAGACTGTTTATAACGGAACTCCTGTTTGGGATTTTACTAATACTTGGCAGGAAAATGCAAGTGACTTTCCAACTTTTAAATAATGCCCTTACAGGGAATCGAACCCTGGTCTATACCTCGTTGATAAAACCTAGTTTTGTAACCCTCAAATTGTTTGACAATTCTTGGTCCGCAAGGTATCATACTAATCCACTATACTATAAGGGCGTTATTAATTTGATTTTGCAAAACAATTAAAAAGCTGAAAATTTGAATAGTTATTATTTGATATTTTGCTGATTTGTTATATTATTTTTGTTACTGGTGTGATAAATTAAAACTCAAAAACAAATAAGCCTCATTATACTGGACAAACGTAAGGTTTAAGAATAATAAGAGATGATATTTGTTTATGAATGCTAAAAGTGAGTATATTCATCTATTCTAGTGTTAAAACTTTTAGCGTTAGCAAGGCAAATTATTTTAAGCCTGACGAAAGACTAAAATCTATATCTGGTTGGGATTGTGCAGCAGTTAGCATAGGAGCCTGTGGAGCTTCTGACACGGGTGCGAATCCCGTTCCCGACCTTTATTTTTATTTGGGGGCATTTTGATGGAAATTCAAACCGTGCGTGGAATGCGAGACCTTATTGGATCTGATGCTTTAATCCAAGAAACAATTGAAGGAACTTTTAGGAAAGTGTTTGCTTCTTATGGGTATTTGCCACTTTATACTCCTGCAGTAGAAAATTTTGATTTATTCAAAATTAAGGGCGGGGCTGGAGAAGCGATTAAGGAAGAAATATATTACTTTAAAGATAAATCAGAAAGAGAACTTGCACTACGTTTTGAATTTACTGCTTCTTTAGCAAGAGTGGCTGCAACAAGTCAACTAAAAATGCCGTTTAAGAGATACCAAATTGGAGAAGTTTACAGATATGATAGACCTCAAGCAAAAAGATACAGGGCGTTTTATCAAGCAGATATTGATATTTTAGGAGTTCCGGGATTGGGAGCAGAACTAGAAATAATGTTAATTGTAAAGGATTGTTTTACTAAAATTGGACTTAAACCAAAAGTAATATTTAATTCAAGAAAATTACTTGAGGAAGTACTTGGAAAGTATGCAAAGGGAAAAGAAATTGAAGCAATGAGGGCGCTTGATAAATTAGATAAAATGGAAAAAAAAGATGTTAAAGTGATGCTTGAAGAAAAAGGAATTGATTCAACTGTTGTTGATTTAATGGAAAAAAATTCTTTAATTGAAATTGAAAAAGTAATTGGATCTAGTGGAAATGGAGTTAAAGAAATCAAAGAATTTGAAACTTTGTGTAAAGAAAACAAATTGGATTTTGTTGAATTTGACAGTCGGCTTGCAAGAGGATTTGAATATTATACCGGAATTGTATTTGAGGTAAAATTAGATAATGGTCCTAGTGTTGGCGGGGGTGGGAGATTTGACAAATTAATTGGGCTTTATGGGGGACAAGAAACGCCCGCTGTTGGAATTGGACTAGGTGTGAGCAGAATCTTTGATTATTTAAAAGAAATTGGATTTAAAATAAAAATGGAAGGACTTGTTTTAGTTGGAATTGGACTTGAGGGAAATACTTTAATTAAAACTGCAAATAATTTAAGAGAAGCAGGGATATTTGTTGAACCTGACCTAATTGGAAAAGGAATTGGAAAAAACATTGAATTTGCAGAAAAAAAAG
>CAZIEL010000053.1:0-6974 GCA_964538165.1 uncultured archaeon
GTCCTAATGGATATTTTTAGTTTTCGGGATATTATTTTTGCACTAAGGTTGTCTGTGTAAAGCATTTCTCGAATGGATTTTTTGAGTGGTTGTTTAAACTCTTTTTTACCTTTAAACGTAATTTTTTCTGTAAAAGCCTTTATTCCATTATATTTGTTGTTTATGTTAAGTGAGGGATATACAAAAAACAAATCTTCAAGGTCCAAACACAATCTTGGGATGCTTATAGCTAATATTCTGAACCTGTAAAATTCGTCCAGTGTTTTTGACTCAACCTGAGTTACTGAATATTCTAATGATTGTGCGATTTGCCTTATTCCGTTGAGCAATGTTTTGTTTGCCGAGCACATGCTG
This sequence comes from uncultured archaeon, assembly GCA_964538165.1. Classification (GTDB taxonomy): domain Archaea; phylum Iainarchaeota; class Iainarchaeia; order Iainarchaeales; family JAAZKV01; genus JAAZKV01. The sequence continues at coordinate 355 of CAZIEL010000053.1, forward strand.
ACCTCGTTTGTTGTACTTCCTTCATCAAGAATGAAGGCGGCTAAAGCAGCAAGACGGTGTTTTTTTGACATAGTAAATATTTTTTCTGGGACTGAGCTTTCAAAGGTTAAAAATGATTTTATTCCAAAATAATCTGAAATTATTTTGGTAAACATTCTTGGAAAATAAGTGTTTTTGATGGTGTCTTTTGGTTCTAGTCCAAACACTTCAAACATAAGCTTCGAAAAACGTGCCTTATCTTCTTTTATCTCTTGGAAGTAAGAGGAATTTCTATGAGGTATGTTTTCAAAATAGCCGTCTCCAAGGCCATGGAAAGCAATACAAGTAAATTTTGGGGTTATTTTGATTGGGGTGGTTTTATTGATAATTGTTTTTCCCCTAAAGACACAATAAGCTTCGATTTTGTTTTCTATTTCTGAAATGCTGAAGAATTCTTTTCCAACTTCAAACACGAACCATGCCGGAACAAATCTTGACTTTTTATAAGCGTACACTAAAGTTCTTTGATTTTTTAGTTTCCAATTTTTATTGTATTTTGTAGATATTGCGTTTACTCGTTCTTTGAAAGATTGATTTTTTCTTTCATTATTTATCTTGTTGAAGAATTGTTCCTTAAAATCTTGTCGAAGTTGTACTGAGAATAAGTCTAATGGAAAATGACTAATTGGCACAATATCCTCAAGCATAATCTTAGCTTGATTTACTGGTTTATTATCCTTTTGCAACCTTTTTGCCGATGGTGAATCAATCATCTTTCTCACCTTCGTCAAAGTTTTCCAAAATCCAGAGTTCCCTAGAATCTAAGTCATCTGGATTGTATTTAGATATTTTTTTTACTGATAATATTTCCTCATCCGAAGGAATTGGAAAACCAAAATTTGAAAAATGCATCAAATCACCTCCTAAGTGGATGAATTTTTTCGTAGACGGCTCTGCTGCTTTTGGAGACATTAAATCCTTTAGCCAACAGGCGACCTGATGCCACCCGTGACGGCTCAGGTAAAGGTTTAAGTCGAGAAAAGCAGAGTCTAAAGAAAAAATTCACTTGTTTGAGATGGACTGGCTTATTTCTTTGCAGAGTTTGATGGTCCAAGAGAAAGAAGAGTGCAAGTTAGTGTCTTTGAATGTTAGTTTCTAACAAAAAATACAGGGTTTTAAGCTCTTTGTTTCTATTCAGTTAAGGTGATTTGTCATGTCAGCCCCTTGGGATTTTTTAAGAGACGGAGTTAGTTTTGTTGGAGTAATTGAACCATTAACTTTGTGGGTTCTTTTAATCGTTTCAATTGCATTGCTTGGAATAGCGGTTTTAGCTTTAAAGAAAAAATCTTCTTTAAAACTAAAGTGGGTTACTGGGGCGTTTGGATTATTTTTTATAAAATCTGCGTTACTTGTAACGGATTATTATTTTTCGCCAGGGGATTTTATGAATAAAGCAATTATTGGTTTTTTTGATTTGTGTGTAATGGTTGCTTTTTTTGTAGCATTATTTAGAAAGTAAATTGATATATTTTTTTTGTGGGTTTGATGTTAAAAAATCTTGAAGAAGCAATGGCACTTACGCCAAGGGATAAGATTTATTCTACTATTGTTCAAAATCCTGGGCTCCACTTTAGGGAAATTCAAAGGAGAACAACAATTGCGACGGGTGCTCTTCAGTACCATTTGGATTATTTAAAAAAGAAAAATTTTGTTAGAGAAGAAAAGCAGGGTAAGTTTTCTCATTTTTATGCTCTTCAGGCTGAGAGTGTTGATTCTTCATTAATGAATTTGTTAAGACAAGAATCCGTTAGAAGGATAGTGATTTTTTTGATGAATAGAAGGCGAGCAACTCTTCCTTCAATTTCAAAAAGTATTGGTCTGAGTTTATCTACCACTAGTTTTCATATGCAAAAACTTCTTTCTTCAAAAATTGTTATTCAAAAAAATGTGCAAGGCAAAATTTATTTTTCTCTTAAAGATAAAGAAAGTATTTTGGCAATATTAGTACAATACAAGAACAGTTTTTTAGATTCTTTAGTTGATTCGTTTATTGAAACTTGGGAAAAAGATCTTGGGATATAATTAAGTTTTATTGAACATACCTTTAGGGTGGTGAAAATGAAAGTGGTTTTTGTTGTTGCTCAAAAAGATTTTCGTGATGAAGAATTATTTGTTCCTAAAGAATTATTGAGTAGCAAGGGAATTGACTGTGTTGTTGCGTCAAAGAATAAAGGAAATCACAAGGGCATGCTTGGGGCAACTATTGATTCCAAACTTAATTTGAATGAAGTTGATAATAGTTTTGATGCAATTGTTTTTGTTGGGGGTAGTGGTGCACAAGAGTATTTTAATGACCCAGAGGCGCAAGGGTTGGCTATTAAATATCGCGATATGGGAAAAATTATTGCAGCTATTTGCATTGCACCAAGTATTTTAGCAAATGCGGGTGTGCTTTGGGGGAAAAAAGCGACTTGTTTTCCTTCAGAATCAAAAAATTTAAAGAAAAATGGGGCAATTTATACAAATAAACCAATTGAGGTGGATAATAATATTATTACTGCTCAAGGACCAATGGTTGCAAAAAAGTTTGGTGAATATTTAGCGCATTCATTAGGAAAAAATTAATAACAAATTAAGTTTGTGATTTTTATGAGCAATGTTGATCCAATAAAAATGGCTTTTGAGCTTGTTACAATCAGATCTTCGCCAGATGTTTCAAACAAAGAAATTATTAATTATTTAAAAGAAAAGTTTTCTAATTTTGAAACAAAAATAATTTTTCAAAAGAAAGGAAATATTGATTTGTTTAATTTAATTGTTAAAATCCCTTCAAAAAATAAAAAAAGCAAGCCAATTGTTTTTTTGATGCACACAGACACTGTTCTGGGGTCATGGCTTAAGGATGTAACTGAAGTTGACGACAAGATTATTGGGCTTGGAGCTTGTGATATGAAAGGGGCAATTTCAAGTGCTTGTTCGGCCGCACTAAAAAAAGAGTATAATAGGGATATTTATTTATTATTCTCTTCTGATGAAGAAACAACTACCAAAGGAGTTGTTTTGATCAAAAATGAATTAGATATTGAGAATGCTGTTTTTATTGCAACTGAACCGAGTTCACACAAAATTCTTTCGAGCCAAAATAGTATTGTTTCATATGTTATTGAAACATCAGGAAAACAAGCCCATAGTTCTCTTGCAACAAAAGGTTTTAATAAAAAAAATAATGCGATTCACAAAATGATAAAAATTTGTGATTACTTTCTTTCATTAGAGGGATCAAAAAAAATTGCTGCGCAAAATATTGGAGTTATTGGGGGAGGGAGTGCGAGTAACATTGTTTCGGATAAATGTTTTGTTCGAATAAGTCAGCGCTTTAATCCAGAAGTTAATCATATTAAGGAGTCTAATAAGGTTATTTCTAAAGTTATGAATCTTGGTGCAAGTAGGGCTGAATTTTCTTTTAGGGGAAAAGGTTTTTCTGATAAAAACAAAAAATTAGTTTCGAAGTTTAAAAAAATTGTTTCCAAACATTTTTTGGTTGAAGTGGGAAAGTTTGTGGCTTGGTCTGAAGCCGGGGAGTTCTCTGATCTTGGAAATTGTTTTATTTTTGGGCCAGGCAAATTTGAAGATGCTCACACAATTAATGAATCAATTCAAAAGAGTGAAATTCTTTTGTTTGAAAAAATATACGTTGATTTGATTGAAAACTTATAAGCTCACAAATATAAACATCTTTGAACAAATAGTTTACCATGAAGTTAAACTTAATACTATTTAGACATGGGGAGTTGCATTCAAGAAAGAAGATTCTTTGCGGATGGCTTAATCTTGTTCTTAGTAATAAGGGTGAGAAAGAAGCAAAAGTTCTTGCGACCAAATTAAAGAATGAAAATATTGATGTTGGTTTTTGTTCTGATTTAATTAGAAGCCAACAAGTGCTTGTTGAAGTACTTAAATTTCATCCTAAATCAATGGTTGTGATTGATCATAGGTTAAGGGAAAGACATTTTGGGGCATTATCGGGAGAGTTAAGCAGTATTTTTAGTGATACTTCAAAGATGAAGAAATTTGGGGATTTGACTGTTGAGCAAATTCCTGGCGGAGAGAGTATGCGAATTGTACAAAAAAGGGTTTTTCCTTTTATGACTCAAATTATTAGGTTTATGCAAAAAGAAAAGGTTAATGTTTGTATTAGCGCACACAAAGATTCTTTAGTTTTGATACAAGAATATTTAGAAGGTTTGTCTTTTGATCAGGCACAAAAATTAGAATCCGATCCAACTGAGTTTAAAAAATATGTTATAAATTTTGAATAGTCTTTTTTTATTCAAAAACTATTTGATTGAGCTATTTTAGTTTAAATCCGCCGGCAACCAGAATTGGGAACGTAATTGTTGCTTCTCCCCAAACTTTTATTGCGTTTTCGTTCGGTGAAGCTTTTCCCCAGGATTTTGCTTCTTCAGGATTAGCTCCAGCATTACTTCCTTCTCCTTCATATCCAGTGTTTAAATATATTGTATAATTAGTTCCTTCTCTTGGAATGCATGCATTCATAATAAAGTGTTTTGGTGTTGATCCGCCAATGATTATTGCCCCAATTTTTTCTTCAATAAGTACTGTATCATACATCGTTTCGACTTCTTTAGTATTATCTACGAAAAAATCAGGGTGATCTTTTTTGAAAAAATATAAATGATCCCCAATTGCGCCATCATTAATTGGGATGCAAAGTAAGGGAATGTTGTTTTTGTGCGCCCAGTAAGTAAAACTTTCTTCTTTTTTTTCACTTTTTTCTAGTTCTTTTCCAAGCGCTCTTATTATGTCTATTGTGTTAATTACTTTTCCTGTTTTTTTATTTTCGTCATAAAGTTTTTGGAATGTTTCTCTGCAAAACTTTTCAAACCAAATGTATCTTTCGTTGGGTAAGAATATGTTGCCTGTTCGATTTACTCCTTTTTTTCGTAAGTATGCTCCGTTTGCTTCAAAATCTCCATGCAAAAAATCCCCGTGTGTTTTTATTATGTCTTCTTCAAGTCCGCCGGTTGTTGTCACCATAAAATGAATTAATTTATTTTTTGTCAAATATGTAATAATGTCACGTATTCCGCTAGTGCCCATGTTTGAAGTAAATCCAAGATAAATTGAGACTTTATCTTTTTGCATTTTTTTTACAATCTCAATTGCTTTTCCTAAATTAGTTGCTTGAAAACCAGTTTCTTTGTATGATTCAAAAAATTCTTTTGGATTAAAATCTTTGTTAAAATCATATCCTTGAACTTTTCCTGTTCCTAGTTCAACACTTTTTTTCATGAAGTGTTTTTTAGCATCAATAGTTTTCATTCAATCACTTTTAAGATGCTTTTGTATCATAGGGTTTTTAAATAAAACAAAGCGGGGTTTATGTATGATTAGAGGAATTGTAATGGCGGGCGGGTCTGGTAAACGGCTTTGGCCGCTTTCAAGAGAAAAAAAACCAAAACAATTACTAAACCTTTTTTTAGAAAGAACTTTGCTTGAGGAATCCGTTCTTCGTCTCCAACCAGTTGTTGATTCTATTTCCATTTCTGCTGGAAAGAACTTAGAACCTCAAATAAGAAAACTTTTTCCAAAAACAAATTTAATTATTGAACCCGAAAGAAGAGATAATGCTGCAGCAATTGGGCTTTGCACAATTCAATTTGATCCAGAGGATATACTAGTTTTCATTCCTTCTGATTCTTATATTGATTCAAGGGAGGCTTTTGGAGAAAACATAAAAGAAGCAATCAAAATTGCAAAAAAAGAAGAAGGTGTAGTTGTTATTGGGGTTAAACCAACTTTTGCCTCAACTGGGTTTGGGTATATTGAACCAATGAAAGATGGGAGGGTAAAACGCTTTTGTGAAAAACCAAATAAAGAACTAGCAGAAGAGTATGTAAAAAATGGGAATTTGTGGAATATTAGTGTTTTTGTTTGTAAGGCAAGCGTGATGCTTGATTTATTCAAGAGACACTCCCCGCAGATTTATTCAAATTTAATGAAAATAAAAAGCGGAAGTCCAATTGATAAAGTGTATCCAAAAATGGAAAAAATATCTATTGATTTTGCAATTATGGAAAAAGCAGAGAAAGTATTCTGTGTTCCCGCCTCATTTTATTGGAATGATATTGGGGGGTTTAATGCAATTGCTGAGATTGTTAAAGATAGTAATGTTGTGTTGAATGGAAGACTTATTGAGGTTAATAGTAAGGGAAATGTTGTTCATGCAAGCAATAAAGAGAAAGCTATTGCTTTAATTGGATGTGAGGATTTAGTGATAATTGATACTCTTGATGCTTTATTAGTTTGTCCTAAATCTAGTTCTGAGTTAATAAAAAAGCTAGTTGAAGAAAAGGTATCAAAAGAACTTCACTAGTTGAATTAACTAATTTATGAAAAAAATAGTGGGCAAGGGGAGATTCGAACTCCCGACCGCGCGATTATCAGTCGCGTGCTCCAACCAGGCTAAGCTACTCGCCCCTAAGCTCTGTTTGTTATAAAAAATAAGTCCATGAAAAGCTTTAAATGGATAAGTATTTGGCTTCTTGAAGGCTTTAAATAGTTGTGGAGCATTTAATTGTTATGGATTTGTTCTTGGTTTTGGCCATTTGTGTATTTGG